>NZ_JAUBPW010000118.1:0-10448 GCF_036700965.1 Microcoleus sp. Pol8_D6
TTTGGGCATGGGTTTCGCGATCGCATGATTCCGGATTACTTCCAGTATACGTCTTAACCGCCTTGGCGACTGCTATAGTTACATATCGAAAGAGCATTATCGATTATTTTGGGGTAGGGAAACGGCACTGCCGTGTCCTCGGTTGCTTGCTTTTTTTTACTGGTATTTTTTAATTAAAAACCCGGTTTCTCTAAGAAACCGGGTTTTTAATCAACAGTATTTATCTGTCTGTAGAACCCATTAATGGCTCAATGCGAATTCGGGCAATTTCGGCTCTGATGGGCCATCGGGCACTACCTTAACCTGACCATTTTCATCCACATCAACGATCGCCTTTTGGCCTTCTTTCAGCTTCCCAGACAGCATTTCCTCAGCCAGTACATCTTCCAACAACCGCATGATTGCGCGGCGCAAAGGTCGAGCACCGTAGCTGGGATTGTAGCCTTCTGTAACTAACAAGTCCTTAAACCGTTCCGTCACCGACAAAGTAATACCCTGTTCGGTTAAGCGGCTGAAGACTTGCTGCAACATAATGTCCGCAATCTGCTTCACTTCTTCTCTGTTCAACTGGCGGAAGACGATAATCTCATCCAAGCGGTTGATAAATTCGGGACGGAAAAACTGTTTCAGTTCTTCGTTTACCAAGCTGCGAACGCGGTTGTATTGACCGTCTGCGGCACTTTCAGCAAACTCGAAACCGAGACCGCCACCACCTTTTTCAATTACTCGCGAACCGATGTTTGAGGTCATGATCAGCAGTGTATTCTTAAAGTCTACTGTCCGACCTTTAGCATCCGTCAAGCGGCCGTCTTCTAAGATTTGCAGCATCATGTTGAAGACATCCGGGTGAGCTTTTTCTATTTCGTCGAACAAGATGACCGTGTAAGGACGACGCCGGACTGCTTCGGTTAGTTGGCCGCCTTCATCGTAGCCGACGTAACCGGGAGGCGAACCGATGAGTTTGGAAACCGTGTGGCGTTCCATGAATTCGGACATATCTAACCGAATCATGGCTTCTTCGGAACCGAAGAAATAAGTTGCCAGGGCTTTTGTAAGTTCCGTTTTGCCGACGCCTGTGGGGCCGGAAAAGATGAAACTGGCGATCGGGCGATTCGGATTTTTCAAGCCTACTCGCGCGCGGCGGATGGCCCGAGAAACTGCGGTGACAGCTTCTTCTTGACCGATCAAGCGCTGGTGCAGGGTGTCTTCCATGTGCAGCAGCAATTCCGATTCGGATTCTGTCAGCTTGCTGACCGGTACTCCCGTCCAATTAGCCACGATGTGGGCGATGTCTTCTTCGGTGACGACAGGAGAGGTTTTGAGTTGGCTTTTGTTGATCGTAGCTTCGGCGATTTCGGCTTCAATTTCTAATTCGCGATCGCGCAATTTTCCAGCTTTGTCGAAGTCTTGCTCGCGCACTGCTGCATCTTTTTCTTTTGTTACTGCAGGCAGTTGCTTTTTGAGTTCTTTAACTTCCGGCGGGGTTTGTGAATTCATCACGCGGACGCGGGAACCTGCTTCGTCAATTAAGTCGATCGCCTTGTCTGGCAAAAACCGATCGTTAATGTATCTGTCTGACAGTGTAGCCGCTGCTTCTAAAGCTGCGTCAGAAATTGTCAGTCTGTGATGCTGTTCGTAAGCCGATCGCAACCCGTACAATATTTCTATTGTTTCAGCCACGCTCGGTTCACCGACTTTAATCGGTTGGAAGCGGCGTTCTAAGGCAGCGTCGCGCTCGATGTGCTTACGATATTCGTCCAAAGTAGTTGCGCCCACACACTGCAATTCGCCTCTAGCAAGGGCGGGTTTGAGCATATTGGAGGCGTCCATGCTGCCTTGAATTGCACCTGCACCGACTAAGGTGTGAATTTCATCAATTACCAGAATGATGTTGCCGGCAGCGCGAATTTCGGCCATGATTTTCGTCAGCCGTTCTTCAAATTCACCTCGGAACTTTGTACCAGCAATCAGCGAACCCATATCGAGGCTGATTACTTGTTTGTCTTCTAAAATTTCCGGGACGTTTCTATTAACAATCCGCTGGGCTAGGCCTTCGGCGAGGGCTGTTTTGCCGACTCCCGGTTCGCCTACTAATACTGGATTGTTTTTCGTGCGGCGGCCTAGCACTTGGATCACGCGCTCGATTTCATTTTCGCGGCCCACCACGGGATCGAGTTTGCCTGCTGCGGCTAACTTGGTCAGGTTTGTCCCAAATTCTTCTAAAGTCGGGATTTTGCGATCGCCGCTATCTCCCCTACCTCCGGGTACTGCCGCGACTTCTCCCACGGCACGAATTACCTGGGTGCGGACTCTCTGGCGATCGATCCCCAAGTTTTGCAGCACCTTCGCAGCCACCCCTTCATCGTCCTGAATCAGCCCCAGCAGGATGTGCTCGGTGCCGATGTAATTGTGGCCTAACTGTCGCGCTTCGTTCAGCGCCGTCTCAAAAATGCGCTTGACGCGGGGCGTAAAAGGAATTTCAGGCGGGAGGAAGCCAGAACCTCTACCGATGATATTTTCGATTTCATTGCGCGCCTCTTTCAAGTTGAGGCCCATATCCAGTAATACTTTTGCAGCGATGCCAGTGCCTTCGCCGACGAGCCCCAGAAGAATTTGCTCGGTGCCTACAAAATTGTGACCGAGGCGTCGCGCTTCCTCTTGGGCTAGCATGATTGCTTTAATGGCTTGTTCTGTAAAGCGTTCAAACATATTTTTTCTATCCTACTGTCTTGGCGAGGGCTGTATCGCTGCTGGTGAGGAGCGATTTGGAACACTACACAAATTATAGATGTAAATTTTTGTGTATTTCCTTCTCTAACAATGTATCTTGCTAAAGGGGTAGGGACAGTGGGGAGAGCCGAATAGTAGGGGTGTGGTTGCCGTCCGCCACCAACGACTATTAATTGAGAATAATAGTAGCAAAATGGCTTTGTTGCATAGATACTATAATTTCTTATATATCAAAATTTTATACCAGTAAATAAATTGATTTTTTTACTTTAAGTAGACCATTTAACTAAGCTAAGCATATAACGGTTGCCCTGTCAAGACTTTTGACGATTGACGGTGGTCGTGCCGTCAGCCAACAGTCAACAGCGAACAGCGACTCGAATCAAATATATTTCCAACTCAGAGGAGAACTCCATGCAATTTCTCTCGCAATACCAAATCTACTCCACTCTCCACGAAGGTATCGAAACGATTATTTATCGAGGAAAAATCCCCACCCACCAGGATACAACCGTACTCAAAATCCTGAAAGCTGAATATCCCACCCTCGATGCAATTACCCGCATCAAGCACGAGTATCACATTCGCCAACATTTAGACCATCCGGGCCTAGTTAAAGTCATTAGCCTAGAAACATTTGACAACCGTCTGGGCTTGATTTTAGAAGACTTTGAGGGCGAATCTATCGATCGCCTGATGTCCAGACAAAAGCTCGAAGTTATCACCTGTTTGAGGTTTGGTATTCAACTCATAAAAACCTTAGAATATCTGCATCTTCAAAAAATTATTCATAAAGATATTAAGCCTAGCAATATCATCATCAATAGCCAAACAGGAATTATTAAACTGACAGATTTCGGGATTGCTTCACGATTGTCCAAAGAAAATCCCCAAATTAATAATATTAACTCGATTGTCGGTACTTTTGCTTATATGTCTCCCGAACAAACCGGGAGAATGAACCGCACCCTTGACTACCGCACAGACTTTTATTCTCTCGGTATTACCTTATATGAAATGCTGACAGGTCAATTACCATTTATGAGTAACGACCCGTTAGAGATAGTTTACAGTCACATAGCATCTCAAGCAATTGTACCCCATCAAATTAATTCAGACATTCCACCAGCAATCTCACAAATTGTGATAAAATTGATGGCCAAAAATGCCGAAGATAGATATCAAAGCGCAGGCGGATTGTTAGCCGATTTAGAAAGTTGTTTATATCAGTTAGAAACTACAGGCAAGATAGTCGATTTTACTCCCGGAAACTTAGATATATTGAGTCAGTTGTTGATTCCTCAAAAATTGTACGGTCGGGAAACACAAGTCAGCGAACTATTGGCAGCATTTGAACGTGTAGCTAATCCTTGCGAGGACAATTCTTCCCCTTCCCAAATTGAACTGATCCTAGTGTCGGGTTATGCAGGTATAGGCAAATCTGCCGTAGTTAGCGAAATTCAAAAACCCATCACCAGACAGCGGGGTTATTTTATTTCAGGTAAATTTGACCAATTCAAACGCAATATACCTTACGCATCTTTAATTCAAGCTTTTCAATCTTTGATCCAGCAGTTACTTGCCGAAAATAACAAAAAATTACAAGATTGGCAACATAAACTTTTAGCCGCACTAGGCGATGCCGGACAAGTAATTATTGACGTGATTCCAGAACTAGAATTGGTAATAGGCAAACAGCCTGCCGTTGCGGAACTTGCCCCCACAGAAGCACAAAACCGCTTTAACAGGCTATTCAAAGAATTTATCCACGTATTCGCGCAAAAAGAGCATCCATTAGTCATATTTCTTGATGACTTGCAGTGGTCAGATTCAGCAACCTTGAAATTAATGGAATTGCTAGCGACTGACCCCGATAGCAAATATTTACTATTAATTGGAGCCTATCGAGACCATGAAGTTAGCTCTACACACCCTTTAAGGCAAACAGTAGAGTACCTTCAACAAACGGGTATTATTATCAACAATTTAGTGCTGGAACCTCTTTCTTTAGCCCAGGTTACTGAGTTAATTTCTGAGACATTGAATGACTCAGACAGAATTCAACCTTTAGCGAAGTTAATTTGGAATAAAACTGGTGGGAATCCTTTTTTCTTGACGCAATTGCTCAACACTCTTTATCAAGAAAAACTTTTGAGATTTGACTTTTCCCGGCTGCTGTCTGCCGGAAGCAGAGGGGAGTGGCAGTGGAACATTGAGGAGATTCACGCTATTGGCATCACAGATAAGAGCGTAGTTGAATTGGTAGCCAGTCGGATTCAACAATTGCCAGAGACTACACAAGAAATTTTGAAATTGGCTGCTTGTGTTGGAGACAAATTCACTTTAGATGTTCTCTCTACTGTCAACGCCAAATCTCCATCAGTCACGGCGACTGAACTCTGGGATGCTTTGCAAGCAGGGTTAATACTTCCTTTGAATGAGAGTTATCTCATTCCTTTATTTTTAGATGGAGAAGGAGGAGCTAATTTAACTTTCGATTCTTCGCGAATCAGCTATAAATTTTTGCACGATCGCGTCCAGCAAGCTGCATATTCGCTGATTCCTGATGATGAAAAGAAAGTCACTCATCTTAGCATCGGTAAATTGCTGTTTGAAAATACGCCCGCCGATAAAGTAGAAGAGAAAATTTTTGATATTATCAACCAGTTGAATGTAGGAATTGATTGTCTGCTCCTCCAATCAGAAAAAGATGAATTAGCAGGATTAAATTTAATTGCTGGACATAAGGCAAAAGTAGCTAATGCTTACGAACCCGCTGTTAAGTATTTGAATGCGGGAATGTCGTTATTAGCACCTGATAGCTGGGATCGCAACTATAGCATGACGCTGCGGTTGTATGTAGAGACGCTGGAAGCGGAATATTTAAACACCAACTTTGAGCAAGCAGAAGTTTTGGCGGAAGTGGTTTTGCGAGCGGCTAAAAACCAGCTTGATATCGTGAAAGTGTATCAGCTCAAGATCCTATTTTATCAGGCTCAAAGCCAGATGCTAAAAGCTGTTGAAACAGGTCTAAAAGTGCTGGAAATGCTGGGACTCAACCTATTAGACAAGGAAACCATTGCAGTGCCAAAATTGCCGCGAATTGAGGAATTAGAAAACCTGCCAGTTATGACAGATCCATATCTAGTGGCAGCTATGGAAATCCTGACAGCCCTCTATCCTCCTGCTTATATTGCCAAACCTGAAATTGTGTCGTCGCTCGTCTTGACTATGGTCAATCTTTGTATCGATCACGGTCATTCAGCATTAGCTACTTTTCCCTATACTCTTTATGGAATGATTCTGTGCGGGACAGAAGGCGACATCGAAGCTGGCTACTACGCTGGACTAATCGCTTTAAAGCTGCTAGAACAATTTAATGCTAGCCAACAAACAGCGAAGGTTTATGTAATGTTTAATGCTCATATCAGAATCTGGAAAGAGTCTACTAAAAATACACTTGCTTCCTTTCTAGAAGGAATGAAAGTTGGTGTCGAGACTGGCGATTTAGAATGGGCAATTTATAATTGCAAGCACTATATTACCAATTTATTTTTTGTGGGAGAACCGCTAGAATATGTCGAAGATAAACAAACCATTTATATGGAGTTTTTGCTGAAAAACAAACACGAATTTGCCATAAATTATGCTAAAATATGGCAATTAATTGCTTCAAGCTTAAGAAGCCAAACAGCAGAGCAAGTACGGTTAGGTAGCTCCAAGTTGGATGAACCTGCTGTGATGTCCCGTTGGCAGAAAGAAAATAATCGAATGTCGCTGTTTGCAGCGTATGTTGGTAAATTGATCGTGCTTTATTTATTGAAAGATTATGCTGCGGCTGTTGCCCGTGGTAAATTAGCGGCAGAATATGCAGATGGGGCGATCGGCTTAATCACTGTTGGGGTACACAATTTCTACTATTCGCTGGCCCTCCTCGCTCACTATCCTGACAGTGACAATCAAGAAGCATACCTAGCTATTGTTAACTCTAATCAGCAAATTATGAAAAAGTGGGCCTACCATGCACCCATGAATTATCAGCACAAGTACGAGTTAGTTGAAGCGGAGAAAGCTCGACTTTTCAGCGATAAACTTGCAGCCATGGATTATTATGACTTAGCTATTAAAGGAGCGGCTGCTAACGGTTACATCCAAGAAGAAGCATTAGCTTATGAATTAGCTGGAGAGTTTTATCAATCTTTGGATAAAGAGATAATTGCTCAATCTTATCTGACAAAAGCTTATTATGCCTACATCCGCTGGGGAGCTATAGCAAAAGTTAAATACTTAGAATCCCGTTATCCTTATTTAGTCGATCGCAATCAAGGAGCAATATCTAAGAATGTTGCTCTCATGACTGCTACCACTACTGTTGACAATAGCTTGATGCTGGATTTACCAACTGTTATCAAAGCATCTCAAGCTGTTTCGAGCGAAATTATCCTCAGCCGTTTGCTAGAGAAACTTGTACAGCTTGTAAAGGAAAACGCAGGCGCTCAAAAAGTATTATTTCTTGCCAAGACAGGTAATCAATTATTCATAGAAGCTGGACTTACAGGTAAGTTTAATGATGTAAGCCTGTTACAATCTCTCCCGATTGCCGAATCCGAGAACCTCCCACTTTCATTAATTAACTATGTAGAAAGAACCAAAAAATACTTGGTTTTAGATGATGCTACCCGATCCGATCAATTCCAATTTGACCCTTATATTGCGGCTAATCAACCCCTATCTATCCTGGTATTGCCAATTATCCATCAAGGCAACCTTACGGGAATTTTTTACTTGGAAAATAATTTAACAAAAGGTGCTTTTACTACCGACAGGGTAGAAATTTTGGGAATCCTGTCTGCACAAGCAGCTATTTCTCTAGAAAATGCTCGTTTTTATAATATTCTGGAAACGCGAGTAGCCCAAAGAACTGAGAATTTGCATACTGCACTGGAAGAACTTCGCCACACTCAAGTGCAGCTAATTCAAAGTGAAAAAATGTCCAGTTTAGGTCAAGTGGTCGGGGGAATTGCTCACGAAATTAATAACCCGATTAACTTTATTTATGGAAATCTACATTACACCAATGAATACGCTGAGAACTTATTAAATCTACTACGTTTATACCAAAATAATTACCCAAATCCCGTACCACAAATAGTAAATGAAATAGAGAAAATAGATTTAGATTTTTTAATGAATGATTTCACTAAAATGATAGATTCAATGAGAGTGGGCGCTGCGAGGGTTCGCGATATTGTGCTGTCGCTGCGAAACTTTTCTCGGCTAGATGAATCAGATAGAAAATGGGTTAATATTCACGAAGGTATCGACAGCACGTTGATGATTTTGGATCACAAATTAATTGATATTCAAGTGATAAAAGAGTACGGCAATTTACCTTTAGTGAACTGCTATCCCGGAGAAGTAAATCAGGTATTTATGAATGTCCTGACCAATGCGATTGATGCTTTTTGTCGCGAAAGAGGGAGTGAAGTTGACTGGGAACAGACTCCGACAATTCAGATTTGCACTGAAGTCGCGGAAGGAAATCAAGTAGCGATTCGCATTGTTGATAATGGTGTGGGGATGAATTCGGAGGTGCTGGGTAAAATATTCGATCCGTTTTTTACTACTAAACCGATAGGTAAGGGGACAGGTTTGGGATTGTCTATCAGTTATCAAATTGTGGTAGAACAGCATGGAGGAAAGTTAATTTGCAAGTCGGAACATGGAGAGGGCAGCGAGTTTACAATACTGCTGCCGTATTGATGAATTAAAGCCATCGTGAAAGCAACTGTTTAATTACTTCCACAAAGCCGATCGCAATTTGGATCAATGGCCAACCCACAAAACAAATTACCACCGCCCAGCGAGTTTGAATATCCAAACCTTGGCGAACCGCCACAATTACAGCTAGCAAACTCCACACAGCTAATATCCGCTCTATTCCTTCTCCCAGCAAGGGAATTAATGTTAAAAAATTCAGAACTTGGGGGGCATAGGCAAATCCGATTGGAACCAGCAACTCCCGATAAGTTACGTGACCCGGCTTCAGCCACTCCCCGATTTTAAATATGGTGAAAGTCCAAAAATAATAACCCCCCGCAACTGCCAAACCATCTATCCAAAGTGTTAAAAATAACACTGATAGCTCAGTTCGGTTGATTAACAAGATGACGGCACTGCCCAGCACGCGGGACAGCGCTGCTAAAATTACAATTGTTAAAGCTATCCGCTTAGTTCTGCCAGTGTAGGGAGTTTTTTCGTAAAAATTGCCGTTCAAAGAAAGTGCGTTCCAAAGCGTTGCGCCCAAACCTGCAATTGAATCTTCTCCCTTCACGTTGAACTCCTGCTCCCCAAGATAGTTGACAATTTTTACAGAATAAGCTCTAATACAGCAGAATCACCGAACTAATTCTAGGTAATTACGTAATTAATTGGCATTCTACCAGATTTTATTAAATGCTAAGATTGATTTTACGGATACTTGCATGGCTGCGCGGGGGAAGTTTAAATTTGTTGCTCATCGCAGGTGTAATCCTGGTAATTTGGGGCATTCTTTCGCCGGTGGGGACTGTTATATGGTGGCTGAATCAAAGTGCCGAAACTTTGGGCCTCAAGAAAAATCCGCCGGAGATATTGCCCTCAAAGAACGGCAATCTAGAAGCGCGCAAGTCTTCGCCGATCAATTGTTATATCATCTTTTTACCGGGAGTTGGGGATTTTTCGGGGGACGAATTAACCCCTGGCGAAGAGTTCTTTCTCAAGCGTTTAGTTAAAACTCACCCGCAGTGCGTAGCAGTGGGCGATGTTTTTCCTTATTCAGCGTCTAACAAAAGTTTAGGAGGAGAGCGGTGGCTAGCTCCTTTTTGGCGGTTTGCAGAACAGGCACAAAAAGGGCCGATTGCGGGGGATATATTCATCAAAATTCGCAATCTCTGGAGGTTTGCAATTTCTCTAGATTATCGCTACGGCTTTGCATACAATCAGGGAATTGCTAATGCAATTATCGATCGCATGAATGCTCAATCTCCCATTTTAGTTAATTCTAAACAACCTTTGAAAGTTATTTTAATTGGCACTAGCGGTGGCGCACAAGTTGCTTTGGGTGCTACTCGCTATCTTAAAGAATGGCTGAAGGCAGAAATTACGGTTGTTTCGGTTGGGGGCGTGTTTTCTGGAGAAAATGGTTTTGCAGAAGCCGATCGCATTTTCCACTTTCGCGGCACTCGCGATTCAATTGAGGATATTGGTGGCATAGTTTTTCCGAGTCGCTGGTACTGGTACGCGACTTCTCCTTTCAATCAAGCTCGTTTGCAAGGCCGCTATGCAGAAGGTTTGAGTGGCCCTCACAAGCACGATGGCGATGAGGGATATTTTGGGGAAAATCTGGCGGCGGACGGTAAAAAGTATGTAGATATAACGCTGGACAAGATTAATCAATTGCCTGTTTGGTCTAAGGGCGCGTCCGATTGATGAGTTCTTGCATATTAGCTCCCTGTACAATTATAATTAAGTTAGGAAGCAAAATTTGAGTTTTAATTTATTCATAAATAGAGGAGTGCCGTTCATCATTAAAAACTAATTTTATTAGAGTCAATAATAATAAAACTTTTCTGGGCAGTTGCTCAGAGCAACGCCAGGAATATATAGCAATCCTTGCAGGAGTCGTAAATTTTTGACCCCACCCCAACCCTCCCCTTATCAAGGGGAGGGAGTAAGAA
>NZ_JAUBPW010000119.1:0-10375 GCF_036700965.1 Microcoleus sp. Pol8_D6
GTCGTTGAGGGGCGATCGGGTTAAGATCACCACTAAATAATCACAAAGTGGGTATAGTATATTAAGAGGACAACAAAAGGAGATTATTATGCCACGACAAAAGAAATTACAGCGAGAATACGTCTTCCTCTCACCCAACTTGGTAGAGGCACTAGAAAAATTAGCGATAGAAAAAGGTTTCACGGCTAAGTCCGCCTTAATCCGTCACATTGTTACCGAGTACATCAACACCCATGCAAAATAAGCCCCAGATGCTTGCGACATCTAAGGCTTAAGGTTTTTTCTGTTTTATTTATGACCCTTGGAGGGGTTCACTAATGACATTATATCACAGTATCTCAGTTGATTGGGAGTTCGTTACCAAACTCTTAGGTAATCCTAATCCGACTACTATCTCAGAGTATCGGCGTGTCTTAGGTCATTCATTCCCAGTAGTTGCTGGTTATCAGATTAAGACTTCAGAAGACAAGCTAGATATCAAGTTTTCAACGCCTAAAGCTGATACAAGTGAAGTCCAGCTTATTGAGAGTCCTACTAACCGATACAATTTCATTAACTCTTGGCAAGGTGAGACGATAATTACCCATGCGTTAAAACTTGAGGAAATACCAAAACCAGAAAAAACTAACAAGGTCAAGCAATATCTAGTTAAGTTTGTATTTTTCTACAGTGATTTAGACCTACTATTTTCCTTCAAAAGTCTACCAATCCAGTTAAACCTCATCAGGCAGTTAGTCAGACACCGTACACTCAAGGTTAACCCAGACCTATCAATACCCTTCCTTAAAACTGGTGTATATGTGTTGATTGATGGTGAGGTTAAAGAACTTACCTTAGACCTTAAAGACCAAGCTGGTAAGGGTGTAGGTGGTCTAGATAAACAGTGCGGTGCATTAGGTGTTGAGTTGACAGCTAAAGCCTTTATGAATGACTGGAAGGATGATATGGGGACGGCTTATGAGAGTATTTACCCTTCTTGTTCGTTACTTTGGAAAGGTTTAAAGCAAGGTCAAACTGAGCCTATCACTAAGCGTATTGTCGAGTTTGAGAAAGGTGAGATATTACACGATTGGTGTTGCGTGTATACTAAAGGTGACGTAAATGCTAACTTTCAGATAGATTACCTCACCCATCAAAAGATGACTAAAGCAAGTAAACTACTCGGTCTAGATTACCCGGTCAAATCCTTTAATACCGTAGCATCCGTAACCAGTCGCTTAGTGGTAGATTTGATTGCTAAGACGTTAGAAGACGGTCAAGAGTTGTTTTTCGATGGTGAGGGATTAACGCAAGAAGGTAGAAATTTACTCGGTCAAATATTATTACCTCAGTCTGGTTACGCTATCAGTCAGTACGGTGGGAACGTCTCAACTCTACTCACCACAGACGGGGGTTATTGCAAACACATGACCCCTAGATTGATGAGGATACCTTCTGGGTCATTAGTGTTAGACATTGACCTTAAGGGCTGTTACATGGAGGGTATGGCTTGTCAACCTTACCCGGTAGGTAGACCGATTATAGGCGCTTTCAGGTACAAGGAAGAAAGACCAACCTTGAGAGAGTGGTTAGCTGCAACTCGTCATGACTTAGAGCCTAATTGTTGGGAGATAAGACTTTCTAATCGTGTATTGGAGGAAGTTAAGCAAGGTAAGAAAACCGTTTACAGTCGCTACCAACTCACCTTTGAACAAGACTTAATACTCTCTAAACACTTTGACTCTAAGGTGTCTGGTGATTTTGATGACGGATATGATGAGGATGGACTGTACCAAGTTGATGACTTTAGTGATGGTGATACCAATAAAGCTGATTTTCAACTCAACACACGCGAGATTACTTACGGCTTAGTTGACCATGATATTTTGCAAGCTATGGAGTGTTACTGGAAACCCTCTGAGTTAAAGGAAGTTCTCGACAATTGCGTGGTTGATACTTACTGGTACTACCCTAAGTCACAACTCACAGACTACGGTAATTTTCTATCGCGGTTCAAGCTTAAAACCAGTCCTAATTACCCTTACAATAATACATGGTGTATTGTACCTATGTACGGTATCGCTCAACCCTTCATTGACTTAAGAGCTAAGGAAAAAACAGCGAGTAAAGTAGCTTATTCTCTAGCAAAGGGTGAAAAGGTTAAAGATGATGCTAAAACCGTGTTTATGGACTTTCACGGTGATAATGAGTGGGATTACTTTGTTAATTTACCTCAAGAGAAGTTAAAGGCGATTGCCGTTGACCATGATGCGGGTCAGTACACCTTCAAAATTACCGGGTTGACTATTTATGGTAGTGCGGGTAGTTTTCACTATCAAACTGAGTTAGGTAAAAATACCAAGGTTAAAGGTGGATGGACTGAGACTTTCAATCCTAAGCACGGACACTATCTGGTAGCCAACCACATCACAGCAAGGGCGCGGTTAGCTGTTTGGTGTATGTCAAAAGTGCTATTTACCTCGGTGGTTATCACAGACGGTGGGTTTTTCAACATCAACTCAACCCGTGTTTGGGACTGGGAAGGTAAAAACAGAAAGCGTGTAGGAGCTAACGAAATTTCTAGAATGACAAACCATGAATTAACCGCGAAAGAGCTTCACAATAATGAGTTAAATATCAGAACAGTTCCCCTAGGGAATTGGGGTACGTGGAGAGTTGACGGTATAACCACTCATACCGACAAAACCCAGAGTACACACCTAGTTAATGAGTTTACCCCAGTAGCACCTGTAACGGTCAAGAATGAAGATTTAGCACAATTAGATGCAATTGCCTTTGACCAAGTAGCAACTCAGTTCTCTAAGCTTGATATATTCAGTAAAAAGCAAGTAAGGTTTGCTTCTAAGGACTTATACGGTGGGGCTGCTATCCATAGCCAGTCTAATTATATCCTTGCACCGATTGAGTTTAATGGTGAGGTTTACGGAAAGGAAAATATCAAATGGCGTGGTCAAAAAGTGAATGGTAAAGCCTATAAATCACCGCATAATCGAGATTATGACAACACTTACGAAGTACATCCTTGTGTCGCCTTCATGCGTCAATTATTGAAAGACCCCAGCAAGGTTGAACCCTTTTATGAGTTTTATACTGACTACCTGTTGAGTGTTAATCAGTTTAACGAACGTGACAAGAAGGGTCAGAGTCCTAATGAAATAACCAATGACTACGCTGACCGTGGATTTCTACCGGGTTCTCAGATGAGTAAGAGGTCATTTATCAAGATTGTATCCCTCTCAACCTTCAGGTGGCAAACACGCAGTCAATTTGAGACTTGGAAGTCGCGGGATGAAAAAATGAAGGATAAGACGGGGCTGGGTCTAGAGGGTTTCTTTATGAACCCTGATGGTACTTTTGACTACGAACGAGCCATAAAAGTCATTCAAGGTTGTATTGATGACGGTATGACTTGGGTTAACTCCTTACGTGTAGGTTATGAGCATGGTTTGATACACCCACAGCACTATATTTGGGCTGATATGTTCCCTAGTCAAGCTCACACATTCTTACCGGATAGAACTGGTATTAAGGATAAATAAACAGCACGGGTACGGTCTTTAACCTGACAGGACTCTACCCAACCCTTACGGGTTAATTAAGGTCAGGAATAACCCTAGGAGGATACTGTGGATGAGTTAATGGAAGTGATTACGGATGACGGGTCAGATTGGCGGTTTTATACTGAGGATGATGACCTCGATGAAGACTAGCTAAAAGTGAGATTACCCCTGTATATACCAGGGGTTTTCTGTTACAATAGGACTATCCCACCAAAGGTAGAAACCCATGCTGAAAACTACCAGTTTAGCTGAGTACCTGACCAACGCTCGTGAAACGCTAACAGCGGGTGAAATCTATCAAGACATGGTAGATGACCACTTGATACCACCATGCCCCACCACTGTTACTGAGTCCACTATGGATGCTATTTACTACCATGTCATAGGAGATAGAGAGGTCTCAGAGCGATCGTATGCTAATGCCTCCACCTTCACCTCTCCCCACGGAGACCCACAGTTGCGCCAGCAATGGCTCAGAGGTGTGCTAGACGCTCTGTGACGCTCATTAAGCCCTCTCAAATCACTCAAACGTACAAAGACCCCAGATGAGGTGTCAGGGGTCTAGAATCGCATTTAGAGGGTGTTTTTTTTTAACTTAAGCGGGCGCTGTCAGGTTCAAGAGCATCAAACTCAGCCCAAGCGTCTTCGGGCGGTGTATCATCCTCTACCACTGCTACCGAGGGAGCTTGTACGGGGTTGGTGTAGGTGGGGTGGAAGTCTACCGGGTCAAACTGTTCACGGGTCACGAAAGCTTGGTAAGAGTTGCTGGTTTTCAAGTCTTCTTCATTGTGTCCCAGTAAATAAGAGTACCAAGCATTTTGGGTGTATTCGTAGGGCTTAACAGTCTCCATCACTAACCCGTAAAGACAACGGATATCGTGGTAAATCTCAATACCAGCTTGTTTATATAGCTTACTCAATCTTAAAGGTAGTTCAGAGTTTAAACCCTTATTGAGTAGCTTATTTACCTGTTTGGGATTGTCATAAATCCTACCCATTTCTTTAAGTTTTTCCATCCCCTTTAACACCCATTTTGCAGGTACTGTGGTAGGTATGACGTACTCTTTGACCTTAGATAACGCTTTTTTCCTTTGACCATAGAAAGCTATTTTGTACTCTTCACCTTCCACCTCAGTAAAAGTGGTTAAAGATGTGTGTATCTCTGACATCCGCCTACCTGTAGCAAATGATAAGGCTATTGATAAATCCTTCCACATAAACTCCGGGTTATCAAGGTTAGATAGTACCTTTTTGGCGTGTTCGTACAGGTAAGAGGGACTGGTTTCAATACGGTTTCTACTGTTTTCACCTACTACCACAGCGTACTCAGCGTCAATAGCCCTTCTATCTTCCCTTTTAAGAAAGGATAAAGCCTCCAAAGCACCCTCTAACCGCTCTTCATCAATCAAACGAGCTTTAGGGTGCATCCTGACCGCATTCTTAAATATAGGGATGCCGCGCTTGATAACAGATGTGTTGGTGTGATGGTGTTTCTCAACCACTTCTAAAGCACCAGTCGCAAGAGTATCTAGCTCGATGGTTTCATCTGCCAACATACTCATAAAACGGTTTACGTCCCGGTCATAGTCATTATCACTACTGTAATGGTCTAGTACCTCTGCGTATACGGTGGCTCTGACTTGTCTTTCTGCTTCCTGTACCTTCTTTAACCCCTCTACAAGTTCATCCTTGGTCAAGCGCTTGTTTTTAGCCCCATAAGTCCCGATTAAGCAGGTAGCTAATGCTCTTACCGCCTCAGTAGTCCATCGTTTATCCCGTGGCACTGTCTCAAGGTTCACTGATAGCAAGAAGGTTAGCTTGTCCTTACGCCCCTTTACGGAGTCTTTTTCCTTGTCACAGTCCAAGATAAAGGTGGTTCCATCGCTCAGTCCAAATCGGTTATTCATGTTGGGTGTCTCCTTTTGTGTTCTATCTTTATATACCCCATTTTAATCAATTTTGTGACTGATGTCAATAGTGCGGGGGTACTTATTTTAAATCAAGGGTCAAGTGGGACTTAAATCAACCATACGCTTAGAGGGGTATAGATGGCTCTTGAGCGCGTGTGAGATGCCATAACGCACAAAGACCCCAAACGTGATGTTAGGGGTCTAGAATTGCATTTTAGAGGGTTTGGTTACTTAGAGCCTAGAAAGACCCGTAGCACCATCAGACAGACCGTAACCACACGTAGGTAGTTAGACACCAAGGGTCTGAGGGGTGATGGGGTGTGTCGGTTGCCCTTAAGGTTCCATAGCAGGTCATGGTGGATGAGCTTGTGGGCTTGAGGGGACAGAGGGACGCAATCTCGCACTACCCATTCAGAGCGTAGGTTCTTATAGTGCAGGTGGTGGGCATGGGTTGCTCGACACCATGGTTTTAACGCGCACCGCTTACCTGTAGCTGCTATGACACTATTACTTTTGGTTCGCCACATAGCGGACTGGATGTATGAGGTGTATTCGGGACTTCTAGACATTGTTGAGTACCTGTGGTGAAAAGTGGGACACTCGGGGATATCACCGGGGATGGAGGTATGTAAGGTCATCCCCTATCCCCGAATTTGAAACCTAAGCTAGGTAAGGGTTTCCACTGTTGAGCGGTTGGTCATCCCCGACCATCACCGGGGACGTGAAGCTATGCCCACAATCAGCACTCTTGCACTTGTAGCGGGTCTTAACCCCCGACTTATTGGCTCTTGTACCGTTCATGACCACCTCTGACCCACCACACTTGAGACAGTTGGGGACGGTGGATGCGGGGATAGCGGGGATGGTGTCGATCGTCTCACTAATCTCATCCGCTAGCTCTTGCCAAACATACTCCCCAAACTCAGGCAGAATCATGTAGTAGCCCTTGCGGTTTGGCTCTAGTACCAAGGCAAAGCGGTAGGCGCTAGGGTCAGTATGGTCAAGCCCTGCATCTTCATTCTTGTGGGCGCACCAGTCGGTTAGCGCATCCCCAACTTTCAGTAGGTTGGCTTTCTCTGTCTCACTCAGGTGGGAGTTAGCGACGGCATCCCGGTAGTTGTCCCCGATATGCAGGCAAACAAAATTGTTCATGTCACTCCGGTCAAACCCGCCCTTTAGGTTCCGCACGTTAGCGTTCTGACCAGTGATAACCAGTCCACAGTTCTTGTGGCTCGACTGTTTAAGCACCGCCTTGAGGTCGCTTGCTGACTTGGGGTTCTGGTCTAACGTGGTGTCAATCTCATCAAACCAAGCTAGGTAAAGGCGGTCACTAGGTGCGCTTTGCATCCGACGTTGATAATCCTTGAGACCTTGTACTGAATCGCTATGGGACTTACCTACCGCTGGGATGCTCCGATAATTCTTAACGCTATCGTGTTGCGGGTCATAGAAGTCGCATAATCCGTTGTGCATGGTGGTCAAGGCACAGACCAGGTTCTCTGCGGTGGGACTCTTGCCCGACTCAGACCCGCCAGTTATCCGTACACGCCGCCAAGTTTTCACAGTTGCTAAGAACTTGTCAGCAGTCCTCACACCACGCGGTAACTCCTCCACCTTGACCTTGGTGGGTCTGCGTAACTGAACACTCAAGGTTAACTGTGAGAATTGTCGGTTAAACTCCCAAACTGGCGTTGTGCCGTGTAGTGCATTGGTGAAAGCAGCGGTTTGCTCTAGGGAATTGTCAGTGGTCAACTCTGTCTCTTGCAGTCCAGGGTTGCGTCTGAGTGAATAGACCACCTTGAACCCAAGCTCTGTCTCTTCCCAGTGCAAAGCGTCTAGTTTGACCCCGTAGCGCCCGTAGTAGTAAGCACTGACTGAGTTAGCCATAAGAGCGATGCTGGAACCACCCGTGAACTCTACAGGCTTCTTAACTTGCTCTACTTGGGCTAGTGCGACCTGTAGCTCTGAAATAGCCAAATTGAGTAGGTCTTGTGCCTTCTTAGCTGTGGCGATCGCCTCTGATACGTCCTCATGATGGCGTACTAAATGACCATCAATAACCCCTACCAGTTCACCAGCAAGAGCCACCTTTTCAGTTTCACTTTGAGTGATTCTCTCCCCCGCTGTAAACTGCAAACCCTCTATGTAGCTCTCAAAGTCTGGGTATGGTACAGCGTCTTTAGTGATGCCCAAAAGGTAAGTAATGACCACTGCCTGAGCCTTGCACCTTAGCTCGATAGTTTGGCTTAGAACTTGCTCTTGAAGGTCTAGCCCCACATCAATTAACTCATCGAGGTTACTAATGGTCAGGTAGTTGGCTAGCTTGTCACTAAACCGCCCCTTCTTAGCGTCTATTTCTACTTTTATGACCTCTAACTGGGGCTGGCATTCTTGATAGTTCCGGTGCAAAGATTCAACGTGACAAACACACTTTCTCATAGCCACTTGGTAGCAGTCCTCTACCAGTCGGTGCGCTGTTTCCTTGTTAAACTCTAAGACCTGCTTAAGCGCTTGCTGACATGACCCAAGCTCCAAGGATTGCTCAGACAAATCGAGTTTTAACCCCTCAATCTCAGTGACCAACTGAGCCACTTGGTCTACTAGCTGACCCTTCTCATCTCCTAGGGTTACTATCTGCTTGTCTAAGACCCCTAGCGTGTCCGTGTGAGTGCCTTCGAGTGCCTCTACCTCATCTAGTACATCTCGCATACTGTGGCGCGTGGTGATGAAGCTAACCACCGCTGCTGACATCAGGTAACTTGCAGCGGACTTGTAAGGTTTAAACAACTTGTGGGGAACGAATAACACCACCGCTGACCCTACCGCTAGGACTATGGTGACAATCTGGTACTTAAGACTTATTCCTTTGACTTTGACGCTTGACATGGGTAATACTCACTGTTGGTTTATTAAGTCAACCCCTAGTTAGCGCTAGGGGCTTTACTACCTTTGAAAGGTGGTCTAGTTGTTGATGGACTCCACCATGTATTTCTGCAATATCATCTGGGTTTGGGCTTGTACCGCTTGAATCTCTGCATCCCTCTTAGCCTCTACCGCTTCAATCTTGAGGGTTAGCTGCGTGGTTTCCTTCTGTAGCCCAAGTAATTTGGTCTGTTCCTGAGTGAGTTTTTCAAGGGATTGGTCACGCTTCACAAGGTCAGTCTCTAGCTCTACCTGTTGACGGTCAAACCTGACTAACTCTTGCTGTACCTTGACCCCTTCAGTAGCGCCCTTGATGACCGATGCTTGGGCTTTGTGGAATAACTGCTTAGTCTTGCCCACCTCTGCGATATAGCTGAAACCCGCCTGGTAGAGCTTCTGTGCGCGGGTAGCTCCAGCGTAATTCTCTAACCCTACTGTAAGTTGCTCTTGAGTTGCTGTGGTGGCGATCGCCGGGTTGATAAGGTCGGTGGGGATAAGCCCCGCAAAGTCCACTTCTGGAACTGTTAGCCCACCATAGGAATCCTCTGATAGCACCACCTCACTCAGCTTTGTCTTAGACCCGCTAGCACCCGCTAACTGTTGAGCGTCCACCACAGCGCCTTTAGCCTGTGCCTTGCCTGTAGTCATAACGCCCGTTACCGCTGAAATACCACCAGCAACCGCTGACGCGCCCTCGGTGACACCATTTATGGTTTGGCGGACTTGGGCGATCGACTCAGCACCCTTGTAAAGGTTTGTGGTAGCGTCTTGGGCTAACTTAGCTGCCTTAGACCCGATGCTGGTTTTCTTGGTTTTAGTCTTAGTTACCATCTATTTTTCTCCTTTGTTTAACTCGGTTAACAGACCCTCTCTAGCATCGGCATGGAGTTGGTCAAAAGTAGTGTTGGTGTAATCCCCAGTACCGGGGTTTTCCCAGTCATCATCCCAACTAACCTCATGTTTAATAACAGTATTGTCGGGATATAACCAATAGTTAACACTGGTACAATGACGCTCACCCCAAGATAGTGAGTAGTGGGCTGTATAACCCTTTTTAACGTTGTGATAACTCATCTAACCCCCTTAAGAAATAGGCGGTATTACCCGCCCGTGTACTAGATATGCTCTCGGTCTACCGCTTCTTGAATCATGCGGACAATATAGGTAGACATTGTGAGTGTTTCTGCCTTACAAATTGCCTCAAACTTAGCTTTTAAATCAGGGTCAAGATAGACAGAGATGACCGCTTTTCGTATCATCTGCTGTTTTCTTAGATTGCGTGTAACCATTGATAGCCCTACGTTGAGTATCATGGTATTCTAACCCTTGGGAGCTAAGGAATCAGGCTCGATACGATAGAAACCCTTAGAATCCTTGGATACTTTCAACCAAAACTTCTGACCCTTGGTAGCGTCCACAAAGTCCTCAAAACTCATCTGTGTTAGTGAAGCTAAATCATCATTAACCACGCCCAAACCGTCCTCATCTTCCTCAGCGTCACCCATAGAGTCCACTTCTAACCCGTCCTCATCCAAGGTGGACTTAACGTGCTGATTGACCCATCCCATCCGCTTCAGAGCTTCCTCTAAGTCACCACCCACGCCAAACTTACCGTTAGTAGTCAGTCGAATGACCTTGGTTGTACCTGCTACCCGTCCTTTAACCTCAAACAGAAGGGATACAAAAGACCAAGGACGCATCACGGGTTCATTATTCTCAAACAGTGGGATACCCGTCTTACGGTCTGTTGCGTGAGACTCACCCTCTTTAACGTCAAACCCTTGGAAGATACCGAGGGATAAACCCTCTTTGTTGGTCGCTGGGATGAAGTCGTATGTAAAAGCCATGTGCTGCGTCTCCTAAACTTTCTACTCTTATAGTATAGGTAATGTAACGGTACATTGTCAAGTAATTTCAGATTTCTTAAGGTTTGCTTAACAATTCCCAGTTTGGTATACTGTGATACCATTTTACCCCAACGAT
>NZ_JAUBPW010000120.1:0-10047 GCF_036700965.1 Microcoleus sp. Pol8_D6
CAGGTACGCTGCAATTTGTCAATGATGATAGTGATGAAAATCCCTTTGATTTCCCGATTTCAGCATCAGTCACAGCAACTGCTGTACCGGAAATCCAAGTTTTAGACGGAACAATAGATATTGCTGATGGTACTGCAAGTACAATTGACTTTGGTAGTGCATTAATTGGCGCGACTCTCAACAAAACCTTTACCGTAAAAAATCTCGGTACAGCAGTTTTAAACCTTAGCAATCCTACCCTACCCACCGGATTTAGCATTGTCGGAAATTTACCGACAACTCTCGCAGCAGGTGCAAGTGCTAATTTGCAAGTTCAAGTAGATACGACAGTAGCAGGAAATAAAACAGGTACGCTGCAATTTGTCAATGATGATAGTGATGAAAATCCCTTTGATTTCCCGATTTCAGCATCAGTCACAGCATCGGTACCAACAGAAACGCCTGCACCAGTACCAACAGAAACGCCTGCACCAGTACCAACAGAAACGCCTGCACCAGTACCAACTCCTACACCATTGGTAACACCAACACCTGCACCATTGGTAACGCCAACACCTGCACCAACAATAGCGGAAACACCGACACCGACACCCACACCGACACCCACACCAACACCATCGGTAACGCCAATACCAATAACTAACAACATCCCCAATGACGACTGCATCTGCGATGACATTGCCTATCCCAACTTAAACCAACCCAATGCAGTTGAAAACACCATACTTGGTGTATCCTCCATTCAAATAGGCACTGCCAAAAACGAGGAATTTCTCGGCACTAACAACGGCAATATATTCGATGCCAAATCCGGGAATGACAACTTATATGGTGGAGCCAGCAACGACATATTTAATGGCAACCAAGGCAACGACTTCATCACTGGAGGCAAAGGTGACGACATCCTCTATGGAGATGAAGGAAACGACATCGTTCTTGGCGAATTGGACAACGATTTAATCTTCGGAGGCAAAGGCAATGACTTGTTACATGGCCGCGAGGGTAAAGACATCATTCTTGGTGATAAAGATGATGATTTCATCGATGGTGGTAAGGATAATGACACCTTATATGGAGGCAAAGGTAACGACATAATGCTTGGTAGTCTAGGTGATGACTACTTGTTTGGACAGTTAAGTTCGGATACTATCTGCGGCGGTGTAGGTAATGATTTCATCAGCGGTAACGAACAAGCCGATATCCTGGGAGGATGTGAAGGGAATGATACCCTGTACGGAGGCGAAGATAACGATACTCTCACTGGTTGTCAAGGTGAGGATATTCTTTACGGAGACTTAGGCAATGATAGTTTGATTGGCGGTAGCGGTAACGATATCTTTGTCTTAAACTCAGGTCAAGGATTTGATATTATCGCTGATTTTACCATCGGTCAAGACTTGATTGCATTAAGCGGAGGTTTGAGTTTTAGCCAGTTAGCAATCACTCAAAATACTCAGGGAACTATCATCAAGAATCTCTTGACAGGAGAAGAGTTAGGCGTGATGATTGGAGTGAGTGCCAATGCGATAACATCCGCTAATTTCCTGCTGATTTAGGGAAGCAAAGAAAAGTACGATCGCCCATTCGATCCACAAGGGCGATCGCACTTCTACCAATTTTAAAAGAACTCGCAAAAATTGAATGATTATTCATACTTTCGGCCGCGCCACTGAGTAGGCTGATTCAACGCAGAAATTAGAATTCGCAAAAACGCTAACGGATCGGCTAAAGGTGACAGCCAAAACAGCCATTTACCCGATGCCCCAGTTGTATCGTAGGAAGGTGCGATCGCCAAACACAAAGCCGATCGCACTGCAACCAAAAATACATTCAATCCCAACAGCCAAAAGTGCGGAAATACACCAACCGGCGGCAGCGAACCAAACAGCAAATAGCACAACACAATCGGCACCGGCAAACCTTGAACCGCAAGCAACAGCCACAAATCGCCCCAAATTTGACCGCCCGAAGCAGCATCTTTCAAATCCAGCGATCGACCCCATTCATTCCAAGTCTCGATCGCCCCCTCATACATCCGCACCTTCAACACTTTTGCCCCATCCAAAAAACCCACCTTAAAGCCCTTAGCAGCCGCATAGCGAGCCAGAGTCACATCATCGCAAAACGAACCCCTCGCGACCTCATAGCCCCCTAATGCCACCAAAACCTCGCGCTTACACAAGAAACACTGACCGTTCGCCATCACCCGTTCCGGCACATCCCCGCCAGTCCCCGTCGGCCCGAACCGATAAACCAAAGTCATTAATAAAGCAGGTTGCAGCCACAACTCCCCCGGATACTTGAGGATAAACTGCGGCGACAGCGAAATCAAATCGTAATTTCCAGCTTTCGCCGTTTTGAGTAAACTCGCAATCAAGCCCGGATGCGGCACAGTATCCGCATCTATCCCCAAAATCCACTCGCACTTCTCGGAACTGGCCAAAAAACCCGCATTCAGCGCCCACGGACGCCCTACCCAGCCCGCCGGCAGCGGATCGTCGTTAATCAAGCGAAACCGGGGGTCTTTTTGTGCGGCTGCTTTGACTAAATCTCCGGTTCCGTCTACCGAATAGCTGTCAACCACGATCGCTTCTCGGAGTTCGTAACTTTGGCGGCTTAATCCTTCCAAACAAGGCGAAATTCGATCGGCTTCGTTCAAAGTCGGTACTACCGCAGTACAAGAACCTAACAAATCCAGTGTCGGCGAATCCGGTTCCAGGGGCGGAATGCGCGATGGGCCTTTAATTAACCGCGACATCAGAAGGGCTGCGGCGGGCAATTGTAGCAGCAGGAATGCGACAGGGATGATAGTTGTCAGCGGTTGGGAGAACAAGTGAGGGACGATCGGCAAAACCATACTATTGAATAATTGAATAATTGGGAATGACTGACGGGATATAGGTTGGGAGCTTATTTACAGTTGATTTTTTTGGTAACTGATATCAATTTAAAAATTTAATAAAATTTTTGCCTCAAACATATTACAGGAATTGGGCATGAAAAAATCGCCACTGAAAAACCCGGTTTCTTGTAGAAACCGGGTTTTTAAACTAGCTCAAAATTTAGTGTAAATTTTTGCTAAATCAGCCGGGGTTGCTCACTAGCAACTCACTTACGCAAAACGCCCACGGGCTGAGGTGGAATTTCAGCCGTGATAACAGATGTATCCAAAGACGGCATTGTTTCGGTTACGTCACCTGTTGCGGGTTTAGCGATCCAGCTTAACGCGATCGCCGGAACTACACCCAGAAGCACCGCTAGCGATGTCGGGAACCAGAACCGAGAATCCAACGAAGTTACAGTGATAATTGCTCCGAAAGCAAAGTTTACCAAATAAACAATTAAGGGCAAACCCAATTCCGATCGCTCTAATTTAATCGATGTTTTTCTCCACAAGAAAGCTGCTACAGACATAAATAGCGCTCCCGTGCCCATCCAGCCAGCCAAATTGCGGTAAGGCATCCCAAAGAAAGCGCCAAGTTCCTCAAACTCCCAAAAAGGCACAGAAGTTTGACTCATCGCCGGATCTAGTACAAAATCCCAAGCTGTTAGCAGCAAAGCACCAAGGGCGATCGCCCCTATTTGGCGCACCCAGTTGAGTTCACCTTTACCACCAGCTACTCCAGCGCGAGCAATTACATAGGAAACCAGTCCCAGATAAAACCACGAGAGGGGAATGGTAAACGGAACCAGCCCTGCAATTTTGTAGCCCAAACCGCTCAAATAATGGTAGTGGCCGAAGGGAAAACCCGTACTCGTTCCCAACAACTCGCTACTCAAGGACAAAAACACAGAAGGCACTAAAAAAGCCAGAGTTGCACCCCAACCCAACGTCCGCAAGGAATAGAGAGCAACTGCTGCTGCACCAAAGATGATATAAACTACTCCACCCCCAGCCATCCCCCACTGGAATAGCGTTTGCCCTGCTGGTGGCAAACTCATCACCAATTCGGGACGGGGTAAAATCAGCAGCAAGCCTGCCAATCCAAAAGCCATTGACAAGACGTGGGCAATTAAGCAAAAGCGCTCAGCAATCAAAAGTTGCTTCATGGGACTCCTCGAAAAAATATTAGATGCAGAAAGCACTCTTAACAGTTTACAAACTTTAACAAAAAACCAACTGCATTTCAGTTAGTTGTCTGTTGTCTGTTGTCTGTTGACAGTTGACGGTTGACGGTTGTCCACCGCCCGCCGATGCCCAATGCCCTGAGCACTCTAAAATCTAAAATCTAAAATCTAAAATTGTCAGATGCCCCATGCCCCATGCCCCATGCCCCATGCCCGATAATTACTGCCAATTGCCCACAAGCACGAAAGGTGCCCAGAAATACGGATTCTGATACTCTGGGTTTTGCAACAGAGTTAATTGAGCGTTGCGGAGGGCTTCAGCTTTGCTGGTTTTAGAAGAAGCCAGTTGCTTGTAAAACTCAGTCATAAAGATAGCTGTAGATTCGTCGTTGACTTGCCAAAGGGTGGCGGCGGTGCTGCGCGCACCCGATCGAATTGCGGCCCCCGCCAAACCCAAAGCCGCGCGGTTATCGCCCGAAGCAGTTTCGCAAGCACTCAAAACCAAAAGTTCGATCGGCTGTTGTCTCTCCCCAGTGCGGGCTCGCAGCAGTCGATCGAACTCCTTAACATTCACTTTCTGATCCCAAGTCACAATAAAAGTATCTGCCGCATTCGAGCTAAACTGACCGTGAGTTGCCAAATGGACGATCGGGTAAGACAAAGATTTAATTCGATCATGCAACCGCCCGCTGACAAAATCTTCATTCAGCAGCGAACTCGCCGGCATCTCGGCTGCAATTTGCTGAACTTCCTCCTTCACCCCCGGCAAAGCCGAGAAGCCTTGACGCGCTTCCGAGAGGGCAGCGGTAAGCACTCTTAACTTGACTTTGTTCAGCGGTTTTGGTGCCAGCAATTGCAATCCCGGCGCCAAAGCAATATTGTATTTTTCTACCAAAAACTTTTCACCGTCGTGCAGCACAGCCATCGGCAGATTCCGCAAGTAACCGTCGAGCACAAATACCAGGGTTTTAATCCCGCTGGCGGTCAAATCCGCCTCTGCGGGGCGGATTAACCAGTCATAAACCTGTTCAACTGGTAGCCTCCTGTCGCGGGGGAAAGAAGCAGGCCTGATGGTATTTTTGGCTTGTCTGAAGGCAGTTTCCAGGTCAGCTTGAGACTTCTTCGTAGCGTAGCGGCGCAGGGGTTTGCCGGGAATTGACAAAATTACCTCCAAACGATCGCTCAAAATAATCGGATAAATCACCGCCGCTGTCGGATCGATTTCCTCGATCGATTTTGGTTTAGCATCAGCGCAAGCATCCCGAAAAAAGTTGTCCAATTCCGCCAACTGCAAAGATTCCACCGTTTGGCGCGCCTGTTTCAATTTAGCTTGACTGGGAGATTCCTCTTGCAAAAGCAGCCCGACTAATTCCCGATAAACTGGTTCGGCACTTTCCCGAAACGAAAATTGCACTTCGGGATTGACTGTCACCAAATCGCCCCGCAGAGAAGACAATATATTGACAGCTTGAGTATATTGAACGATCGCCCCTTCTGTATTTCCCTGAGCTTTCCGAATCCGTCCAAGTTGCCAAAACAATTGGTAAGCAATATCCGGAGATTGAAACGCTGGTGCTAAACTCAAAGCCTCAGTTGTGAGATTTTCCGCTTTCTGATACTGCTGTTGGATTTCCGATAGTTTGCCTTTCGCTGCCAGAATATAAGCTTGTATTCGTTTATCGCCCAAACTGTTTGCTGGTTCCAGAGATCGATCGAGCATTGTGTCAATCTCGCTTAAACTCAAAGTTTTCGCAGGCGACTGAGCTAATTTGATCAAGCTTTGAGCTAGATTAATTTGAGCGTAAAGTCCGGCGCGGTTCGAGCCAAATTGATCGGTTTGAGGTTCGAGAGAACGCCACAAATATTCTGCTTCAGACCAATCTTGGCGATCGAGCAACAAACTCAATTGGTTTAACTTTGCCTGAATTTGTAGGAGTGATCGATTCGGGATCGCCTGGATCGATCGAGTATAATACTCTAGGGCAAAGCGTTCCCAATCACCCCGCTGTTCTGGTGTCAAACCCGGTTTATTGCTTTTAGCCCGTACCGTATTGCCCAGATTGAGATAAATTGCAGCCTCCTCTGGCCGGGAACCTAATTTTTGGGCTGCTTCGAGTCCCGCCGAAAGCACATCCTGCGATCGTTCCAGTTGTCCCAAAACCCGCAATACCCGCCCTAAAGCATGAATTGCCCGGACTTGTTCGAGAGAAACAGGCTGATTTTTCAAAGTTTCCAAACCCGCTGCCGAAACTTCGCAAGTTTGGTTATCCAGCATAAAAGAAGCTAACAGCATTTTGCAAGCTCTGGGGTAAAGTCCGAGAATTTCCCAAGCCCGACTTTGATTAATTTGAACTTGAAAAAGTTGGGGTTTTCTATCAATTTGCTCGAAAATTTTAGCAGCTTGCGTCCAAATCTCGATCGCATCTTGAGGCTGCCCCCGTTCAAGTTGCAACTGTCCTTGAATATTTAGAGTTTCAGCCAAAATCCGCTGCTGTTCGGGAGTGTTGGCTTGTGTTCGCACAGCCGACAAACTCGAGTTTACAGCTTTTTCTGCTTGTTCCCAAAGCCCCAACTGCCCATAGGTTGCAGCTAAATTGCTCAAAGCTGTGGCGCGATCGAGATTTTCGCCTTTTGCCTCAAACTGGGTCGCCGCTTGCTGCAATAGCGGTACAGCTTCCGAAAAACGTTCCTCTTGGTACAGAGTTCGAGCTTGTCGGACAAGCTGCACCGCTGGTGGTGGATTAAGCTGAGCAACTCCGGGAGGAATCGCAACTGCTAGCAGACAGGAAATCACAAATAACAGAATTACTTGCCGGAGCGATCGGGTAAACTTCATATTTAGAAAATAAAATTACAGCGGCAGACACACATACTAATTAACCCAAATACATCTTATTCTTGATCTGCGTTAATCCGCGTTAATCCGCCTACATCTGCGGTTAAAAAACCTAATTTCAACGCGGCACACAAACAGAACCCGGTCGAGGATTGCGAGAGTCAGCAGCATTACCCGGATTATATCCAACAAGCGTAACTTCTCCTTTCGCATTCACCACCCAACCTTGCGCCGGAACAACTTCCCGATCGGGGATTTCCCCTTCTTCCTTCTTCTTCCCTCGATCGGTTACATCGGTTAAATCCTCTACATTGCTCGTTGCATTTCTTCCTGCCTCTTCTACCCAAGGAAACGGCGCTGGAGCGGTGCTGAGAGCATCATTAGGACTAGGTGGCACTCCTCCTTTACCAGTGACGGTAAATGCGCTCTGGGCCTCTTGCGTGCAGGGATTTGCCGCAATTAAAGCAGCCGAATCGACCACATTTTGTGGCAGTTCCACTAAACCTTGAGCAGGATTCACCCCAGAAGAACTAAATGTTACAGTACCTTGTAACGCCGGGCCGCTACTTTGGGAAATCGCCGCAATATCGCTGGTAGGAATTAGAGAAGTCGGACTTACTTGCAACGCTGCAAATTGAGCATCAGTCAGTCCTAAACTACTACTGGCTTGGTCGCGGTTAAGGCTTGTAAAGCCAAAGATATTTGGTACATTGACCGTAACTTGTCCGCCCCTAGCTGTACGAGCATTAGCTGTAATATCACTATTCTCTCGCGGTAAAGCTACCAAAATATCGCTATTAATTCTGATATTACCGCCCTCAGAAATACCTGCATCCGTGGTGATTCTACTGCCGCGCCGCAACTGAATATCTTCCGCTTGCAGGTTAATATTTGCCCCTGTCCCAGAGACAGTCGTGCCATCAATTATGCTTTTATTATCCAAGGCAATTGAGTTAGCTACCACGTTAATATTGCCAGCCCTACCTGTTCCTGAAGATTGAACATTAACCACTGCACTATCCCGAAGAATCAATTGATTAGCATTCAAATTCAACGAGCCTGCATTTCCGCTAGCAGTGGGATTTACAGCATTAAACGCCCTACCAACCGAGGCCTCAATTCCACTCCTCAACCCACTGTTACTCCCAATACCTTGCACTTGTAAGCGATCGGCATTAATTGTAATATCTCCTGCATCTGCTATACCCAAAGAAGCCGCAGAAATAACGCCGCCATTCTGCACAGTTAGTTTAGGTGTTGAGAGGCGGATATCTCCACCTCTACCAGAACTTGCAGTTTGAGTAACAAAAGAACTTGCTACATAGCCCGCATTCTCCAAAAATCTTGACTCGCCGCTCACTTCTATAGACTCGGAGGCTCTCACAGTTAAATTTCCTCCCGTCCCCCCACTTGTAGAAAACACGACTTCGCCAAAAATCGCACCAGTCGTTAAACTAATTGTGGCTCCATTAGAAACACTCAACCGCTTAGTGTCGATCGTAATATCCCCACCTTTTCCATTGGCATCAAAAGTATTCGTGCCGAGCCGAGTTTGCCCTAAGCCTACAGGAAGACTACCCGATAATTCCACCGATTCACTCGCTTTAATCGCGATATTCCCCGATGCTCCATCACTAAGGCTGAAGCTGGCAAACGCACCGCCGTCCCGCAGTATTAACCGTTGCGCTTCAACAGAGATGTTTCCGCCTTGACCAGTGCTTTCGTTCGTTGTTCCGTTATAGAGCGTTGAACTGACGAGTTCGACCGTGTTGGCGCGGATACTCAAATTTCCGCCATTACCAGCACCAAAGGTGGGGGCACCGCCCACTACCCCATTGCTCATCAACAGCCGTCCTGCTTCAATGTTAATATCTCCGGCTGCTCCACTGCCAATAGCGCTAGTGAACAGAACGATTTGCGAAATAAAGGGGTTGCCTGTTCCAGATGTCTGAAAATTTTCTGTAAGCTGCTGATAGCCCTCAATGCCCAACCCGATCATTTCTACTGAGTCAGTAGCACGGATGTTGATATCGCTTCCTCTCCCTTCTCCCAGTGTGGAGGCGAAAATTTGCGACCCCCCCTCTACTCGCAAGTTTTGGGAATTGATGTCAATGCCTCTACCATTTATATTTCCGAGTGTCAGTCCATAAATTCCTGAACCATTAAGATTAATATTTCCACCTCGAATATCGACTTTCCCACCTCCTAATCCGCTGGTATTTATAAATGCACCGTTCATTTCAATATTGCCGAAGTTCTGAATATTGCGATAGTTTAAATCCAGACCTAAAGCTGTTGGTTCAAATTGCACTAAACCTGGACTGTTGACGCTACCTAGAACAATTTGTCCGGTATAAGCAGTTAGATTTCCTCCTTGCAGTTGAATGTCACCGCCAATTAATGCTAAAGTTTGACCGGGGTCTACGGCTAAACCGAGTTTTTCAAAAGCAGGAATTTCTATGGGTAGTGGCGGTAAGGCGGATGTAGGAGCCTTTGTTTGGGAAGAGTTGACAATTGTGCCAGGATTTTCTCTAAATCTTAAACCCACAGGAATATTAATCGCTAACAATGGCACTGCATTAGAATTAGCTGCACTAAATTCAAACCCATTATCAAAGAGAATTCCGCTACCAGTTGAACCGACAAATGAACCACGTAAATCTAACCGCGCATTGGGGCCAAAGACAATTCCTTTGGGATTAAGTAAAAATAAGTTGGCATTTCCTTGGACTCCCAAGACACCTAAAATATTAGAAGGATTGCCACCCGTAACGCGGGTAAAAATATTCGCAATTCCGTTAGGATTAGCAAAATATGCTCCTCTGCCTTCACCCACGTTAAATTGTTGTAAACTGTGAAATAAATTTACTCCGCGAGTTGCCCCGCCTTCTATTCTGTCCGATGGTAAATTATTAATCCTGTCGGGAACTGTTCGCGAACTTTCTGCACCCAAGCTATTATCGGGGATGATTTGAGCGATCGCAGGGACAGGAAACAGCAGTAAGAATGCAAAAAATAGGGCAGAAGATTGGAACTGCATCTTTTAAGTCTGGTTAATTTAGTATTAGGAAAATAGCGACGGGTTAGCTAAAACCTGAAGATTACCTATTGAGGTACGCAAACACCCGTCGGTTTCGGACTGC
>NZ_JAUBPW010000005.1:0-158930 GCF_036700965.1 Microcoleus sp. Pol8_D6
ATGCTTTCATTAGGTTTGATTACACAATGATATTTCATTATTATTGATTGTACCTCATTACAGCGGGAACCGCTGTATAGTACCTCATCGCAAATTTATCCAACCTTTTGAGACTTTGCGAACTTAGTGCGAACAAAATTTTCCAACCTGCGCCAATTAGCCCTCACAACTTTCTTCTGATCTAAAATATGCAAAATTACGCACGCTAAAAACGTGTATCCAAGCCAAAAATGCAAACTCCTTCCCACCTCGACCAGTGCGGAATTCTGCGGAAACATATCCGGCAAAAGAATTCCGAAAAATTTCACATTGTTACTTTTGTAAGAGTTAGAAAGTAAGAAACCCGCAACCGGAACTAGCCACATAAAAACGTACAAATTTGCGTGCAGAGCAAAATTTTTGTACCATTCCTTCGTAAACTTTGGCAGGCGTTTCGTATATTTTTTCCACCATACGCGCAGCAGAGTTAAAATCCGCCAAGTCAGCAAAGCCATTGTTAGCACTCCTACGGATTTGTGAAAATCGTAAAGGGGGCCTCGAATAAACAATTCTCCTGGCAATCGAGCCATAGAAGTACCGGTAATAAACAGCACTAAATAGCAAGCTGACATCGCCCAGTGTAAAGACATCAATTGTTTGAACGCAGAATTAAGTCTGGGTTTCGCAGCGGGTTTTACGGTACTCACTCTTTCTTACCTCCTTAGCGTTTGCTGCACAAGATTAAGTATAAACTATAGGACTAAAGCCCGTGGTCGATTGTGCCTTATAAGATTTACTTAACTTAATTATTACAAATATTTATTGAACAGTCTAATTAACTATATTCACGATCGTCATTCCCAACACAAAACATCGTACTTAGGTCGATCGCCTCCCAAGCAGTTTTCAGGTCGAGTATCCCCAAAGCCACCACAAAAGCTGACCCGATAATTGCAACCGCCGCTCGGTTCATCCGTCGCCCCGGCAAATATCCCCAACCGAATCCGAAGTAGGTCGGTCCCAATACTAGGTATTTGAGTGTTATCATATATACTTAAAACTATTGATTGCCGATTTTTTTTATTGTCTAGGATGCTAAAAGTACAGCCTGGGTAATTGCAGCTAAACCTGCTGGCATTGCAACTATCGGGAAATATCGTCTGCAGACCGTGTACCAGCTAGAAACAAACACAGTGGTTGGATGTGGAAGCGAAAACCAGCACGCTGGACAAGTCGTATTTTTGTTACAACTTGTAACTTTTTTCAAACAACAGGTTTAATTTAGTTTCACAAAAAAGTTAAATTCCAGAAAGTAAAATTAATTACAGTCGAGTTAAGCTAAAAGTGTTTGCTAAAAAAAGTAATTCAAGCAACCCCGAAACCAACTATTCTCACTTGATCGACACCGAGGGCGACTTCGCGACAGCAAAACTTTCGTGTAGCCAACAAGTCGAACAAGATTGGTATGGAACTCTCTACGAGAATTTTCCGGGCATTTACTTCGTTCTAGATGCTTTGGGAAGAGTTTTTTCGCTAAATGAATTCGGCGCGTCTCGCCTCGCCTACAAATCGCAGGAATTAATTTGTCATTCAATTTTTAACATATTTTACTGCCAAGAGCAAGGGAAAATGCAGGCAGAATTTGCCGGATTGGCCCAGCCGGAAAACGGTACGCCAACTCCAAAAATTGCCTGTTGGGAAGGCTGCTTGACTTGCAAAGACGGCAAGATTATTATGGTAAAAGCAACAGCGCGACCAATGCCGGCGGTAGATTGGAAAATAGATGAAAATACCAAGGGTCGCTCACTTGCCAATTTCCAACGACCGGCTGTACTGTTAGTTTGCGAAGAAATTAAGGCCGCTTCGCAGTCACCCATGCCGCCCAACCAGAGAGGAAATTGGCGCAGTCCAACTTTGGCGATCGCAAAATTAGCCAAAAGTCAACTTAAAGAACGCCACAATATAGAAGACTTCATCCGCGAAGTAACAGAAACCGCTGTCAGTATTGTCAACTGCGATCGAGCTAGTATTTGGCTGTATGGCGAAGACAAAACGCAGCTTCACTGTATCGACCTTTACGAACAAAATACTAAACTCCATTCCGTACAAATCATCATCACAGCATCCGACTGTCCGGCATATTTTCAAGCTTTAAAATCTGCAAGTGTGATCGCTACTGTGGCAGCAGAAAATGACCCCAGAACACGAGAACTTGTCGGTCTTTATTTGCTCGATCAGGCAACGACTTCCCTGTTAAACGTACCGATTATGCTAGCAGGTCAAAGGTTGGGAATAGTCAGCGCCGAACGCCAGTGTTCCGACGGTGATTGGACGGAAGAAGAACACGAATTTACCCAAATATTAGCAGATTTTGTATCCTCCAGTTTGTCAGCTAGCGAAAAGTTAAAATTAGAAGCAATGCGGCACGAACAGCAGCAAAACTTGCTGACCCAATACTACGATCAACTAGAAGAAAGAGTAGAAAGACGCACTGCTGAACTCAAAAAAGCTAATCAAAAACTGCAAAAAGAAATAATTAAAAGAAAACAAGCAGAAGCAGAACTACGCCTGCAGCAACAAGAACAGCAAATTATTTTTGATTCCGTGCCGGCGATGATTTGGCTCAAAGATACCGAAAGTCGTTTGCTGCGAATTAATCAAGCCGCTGCTGCATCAAGAGGTTTGCCCGCAGCTCAATTAGAAGGTAAATCATTTTATGAAATCTATCCAGACGAAGCAGAGCAATATTATTTAGAAGATTTGGAAGTAATCAATTCTGGCGTTCCCAAGCAGGGCAAAGTCGAACTGCTACCAACAGTTTCTGGTCAAAAATGCTGGGTGCGTACAGATAAAATACCTTACCGCGATGAAACAGGTAAAGTCGCTGGTGTAATCGTCTTTGCAGTAGATATTACTGATTTAATTAAAGTCGAAAGAGAACTGCGAGAATATCGCGATCGCCTCGCACAAAAAGTCGAAAAACGTACTGCTATGTACAGGCAAGCCATGACCGCTTTGTACTCGGCAAATACGCAATTGCAACAGCTAATTAACAACAGCTATTCCTCGGGCGAAAATGGCAGCAGTTACTCAGCAGCGCGCTTGCTCGAATGCGAAGCTTATTTTGAAGCAGTTGCCGTGGCTGACCGCGACACAATTTTGAGCGTCAGCAGTAATTTTGCCCAACTTTTCGGTTACGAAACGGCGGAAATGGTGGGAATGAGCTTGCTGGAACTACTGTCGCCGAAATCATACAAACAGGCGCCGCAAATGATTTCAGCAGCCAGCAATACAGTCTGTGAAACTATTTTTCTTAAGCGAGATGGCACTGCTTTTCCTGCTGACGTTCGCAGCAAATTCGTATTTTGGGAAGGTCGTTTAGTACAGGTGAAAGCAGTCCGAGACCTCACGGAACGCAAATTGACCGCAGCAGAATTAGAGCGATCGCGCTCTTTGCTGCACGCTACCTTAGAAGCAACGGCAGACGGCATTCTCGCCGTTACTACCGCCGGAGAAATGATTAGTTATAACGAAAAGTTAGTTCAAATGTGGGGGATTTATGAAGAAGTTAGAAACTCAATGGATAGAACGGTGCGGCTGGCATTTCTCACTAAGCAAGTGAAAGATCCGAGGGCTTTTTTGCAGAGAGTTAAAGAATTTTATAGTGATGCGGAGTCTGAAGGTTGCGATATTCTAGAATTTAAAGACGGCCGCACTTTTGAGCGCTACACGCAGCCAATTAGAGTCGGACAAAATATTATTGGCAGGGTGTGGCGCTTCCGCGATATTACCTCTCGCGAAAAAGTGACGGCAATGTTGGGAGATTCTCAAAGGCGCTTTCGGGCAATTTTTGATTCTTCTTTCCAATTTGTGAGTTTATTGAAACCGGACGGTACTCTGCTGGAAGCTAACCAAACTTCTCTGGATTTCGCGGGAATTAAGCTGCGGGATGTGGCCAATAAACCGTTTTGGCTGTTGCCTTGGTGGGGAGATTCGGAGGAAGTTCAGGAACAGTTGCAAGATGCAATTTCTCGATCGGCACAAGGTGAATTTGTCCGCTATGAAGTGGAAGTTCAAGGTGTAAATCGGACGGCAATTGTTGATTTTTCTCTCAAACCTGTCGCGGATGAAACTGGCAAAATAGTATTGTTGCTGCCGGAAGGTCGGGACATTACTAAAAGTAAGCAAGCCCAAGTCGCGCTGCGGCAACAAATAGAACGGGAACGCCTGATCGGGCAGATTCAATCGCGCATCCGTTCTTCTCTGGATATCCAAGATATTCTCAACACTACAGTAGCGGAAGTGCGGGAGTTTTTGGCAACCGATCGCGTGCTGATTTTCCGCTTCCGACCAGACTGGAACGGAGATGTGGTGGTGGAGTCGGTTGCAGAAGGATGGATACCACTCAAAGGGATGGGAATTGACGATTGCTGTTTTGCCAATACTTACATCGGACAGTATTTAAAGGGCCGCATTCGCGCCATAGAGGATATTCATGCTTCTAATTTGAGCGAGTGTCACCTTAAGTTTTTGGAGACTTGTCAGGTGAAGGCAAATTTGGTGGTGCCGATTGTCCAGCAGGGCATAGAACCTAGGGAAGGTAACGGTTCTTGTCAAGTGCCGAAGTTGTGGGGTTTGCTGATTGCCCACCACTGTTCGGCACCCCGCCAGTGGCAGCAATTTGATGTGGATTTGCTGAGTCAGTTGGGTACTCAAGTTGCGATCGCGATCGAACAATCTTTACTTTACCAGCAGCTAGCTGCGGCCAACCAGCGGTTGGACGGGTTGGCGAATTTGGACAGTCTGACTCAACTAGCTAACCGCCGCCGTTTTGACGAGGTGATCAACCGAGAATGGGAGCAGTCGAGCTCTTCGGAACCGCTATCTTTGATTCTGTGCGACATTGACTGTTTTAAACTTTACAACGACAATTACGGCCATCAAGCCGGGGATGCTTGTTTGCAGCAAGTGGCGCGGGCGATCGGGGATGCTTGCACAAATGCACCCGCAGAACGCCTCTATTTGGCTGCTAGGTACGGCGGCGAGGAATTTGGGGTAATTTTGCCAAATACGGATGTCGTGGCTGCACAGGCGGTTGCGGAGGGCATCCGCAGCCGCGTCAAAGCCTTGGCCATTCCCCACATCAAGTCGGTTGTCAGTGATTGTGTGACTCTCAGCTTGGGAGTGGCGGGCGTTTCGCAAAGTCAAAACTCCCCGAAAATGTTGATTGAAGCGGCGGATAAGGCACTGTATCGAGCTAAGTCTGGCGGGCGCGATCGAGTGGCTATTAATGAGTAGTTGTTACTTGTTACTTGTTACTTGTTGGTGAGTAGTTATTTGTTTCCCCTAACTCATAACCAACAAATAACCGATAACTAAAGTAAAGTGATATCGCTAAGTGCGATCGCACTAGCTTCCACTCCTACCAACAGAACCAACCGTTCCCCATTTGCTTTACTAATTAAAGTGCCTTCTGGAATTTGAGTTATTGCCAAATTCCCAATAGTTCCGCCTTTATATTGTAGCACATCCAGCCCTTTCGTGAAATCAGAAATAATATCAAATCCGCCGTTACTTTCTAACACAAATGTGTCATTTCCTAGACCCCCAATTATAGTATCATCGCCCAAACCAGAGATTAAAATATCATCGCCCAAACCGCCAGTGAGAGTGTCACTACCAGCCCCGCCAAAGATAGTATCATTTTCCTCGCAGCCATCGAGCAAATCGTTACTTTGATTCCCACTTAAAAAATCCTTGCCAGCACCTCCGCAGATAGTATCGCTGCCCGAATTGCCGTAGAGAAGATCATTGCCTTTGCCACCCAACACAATATCATCACCTTTGCCACCAAATGCAGAATCATTACCTTTACCGCCGTCGATAAAATCAGCACCTTCATTGCCAAAAATTAAGTCGTTTTCTTCCTTGCCATTTATGGAATCATTGCCACGATTGCCAAAAATAATATCTTCACCTTCACCACCAAAAATGATGTCATTATTCTTTCCTCCAAAAAGGATATCATCTCCCTTGTTCCCGTCAATAAAATCATTGCCTCGGTTCCCGTAAAGGATATCGTTTCCTTCACCGCCATAGAGGTTATCGTCGCCTAAATCCCCATCGAAAAGGTTCTGATTTGGACTGCCGTAAAAAGCATCATTTCCTGCAGTGCCAAACTGAATTTCACCGCTACCATTGCTGTTGATAATATTGTCAACTTGATTGGGTTGGTTGAAATTGGGCTGCGGAATAGTATCGCAAATGCAATCGCTTTCAGTGGGCGTTGGCGTAGGCGTTCCGGCTGGGGTCGGCGTCGGAGTTGGTGTTCCCGTTGGAGTTGGGGTCGGTGTTCCCGTCGGAGTCGGAGTTTCCGTTGGCGTTGGAGTCGGAGTCGGAGTTTCCGTTGGCGTGGGAGTCGGTGTTCCCGTCGGAGTTTCCGTTTCCGTTGGAGTCGGAGTTTCCGTGGGAGTCGGAGTCGGAGTTTCCGTGGGAGTCGGAGTCGGAGTCGGAGTTTCCGTTGGAGTTGGAGTCGGAGTTTCCGTGGGAGTCGGAGTCGGGGTTCCCGTTGGCGTGGGAGTCGGAGTCGGTGTTCCCGTGGGAGTCGGAGTCGGAGTTCCCGTTGGCGTTGGAGTCGGAGTTTCCGTGGGAGTCGGAGTCGGAGTCGGAGTTTCCGTTGGAGTCGGAGTCGGAGTCGGAGTTTCCGTTGGAGTCGGAGTCGGAGTTGGTGTTCCGGTGGGAGTCGGAGTCGGGGTTTCCGTTGGAGTTGGAGTCGGAGTTTCCGTTTCCGTTGGAGTCGGAGTTTCCGTTTCCGTTGGAGTCGGAGTTTCCGTTTCCGTTGGAGTCGGAGTCGGGGTTTCCGTTGGAGTTGGAGTCGGAGTCGGAGTTTCCGTTGGAGTTGGAGTCGGAGTGGGAGTCGGAGTGGGAGTCGGAGTTTCCGTTGGTGTGGGAGTTGGTGTGGGAGTGGGAGTCGGAGTTTCCGTTGGTGTGGGAGTTGGTGTGGGAGTCGGGGTGGGAGTTGGCGCGGTAATATTAACGCTGAAAGTTCCTAAAATCGTAGGATTTACAGGATTCCCAGCAGTATCTTGAATTTGATTACCTTGCAGATTAATACTGTAAGTTGGATTATTATCTGCAATATCCCAACTTCCCCCAGGCGGAGTAAATGAATAAGTAGCTGTCCGCGTCAAGCCATTCGTATTAGTATCAATACTGACAAAGTTAACAGGAATACCACCGCCCGACCAATTGATTAAAAAGTCAGAACTGTCTAGAGTTGTAACATCGATCGCGCTATCATCGTTAAAAGTAACAGTAAAATCTTGAGTGGTTCCCCCCGCGACCGTAATATCAGCAATAGTTGTCGGATTTACAGTTGGGGCAATGCCATTTATTACTATTGCCTTATTTTGACCCAAGGAATTAGCAGCAGCCGGATTCGGCAAAGTCAACACAGCATCACCATTAGTCAAATTCCTAATACTACCGCCGTTGAGAGATAAGGCAGTTGCGGAGGTATAATCTAAGTCGAGACTGCTATTGCCTGCTGTGACTGTGTAATTAAATGTCAGAGTATTGCTGCCGCTGCCACTGGCATAATTGATCACAGTACCTGCACCGCCTGTGGCTAAGGTAAGCTGCGGCGTACCCGTAACAGTAACTGGTTGACTGAATGTGACGGTAATGGGAATTACTGCACCGATGCCGTAGCTTCCATCTGCCTGATCTGATGTGATATTAGTAATAGCAGCTAAAGGACTAACTGTAATGCTGGCTGTTTCGCCGGCTGTACTAAAAGGACTAGAAACGCCATTATTTTCTAAGTCCCCTGTCACATCGGCTGTGCCGCCGTTAGTGCCGGTGATTGTATCCCAAGCATTGAAGGTAATGCCGTCAGTAACTGTTCCGGTGTAGTTAGTATTGGGAACGAAGCGGAGGCGAGTTGTCGCGTCGGCTGCTAACAACAGGGCAGTTGCAGCGGTAGGAACAGTAGTAATATTGTTCCAATTTGTGCCGTCTGTCGTATACTGCCAACTGCCATTTGTGGTATCTAAATTTGTGAGGGCGATGCCTCTGGGACGCAGGGAAATTGAGTCGTTGGGGTCGGTGATGCTGCTGCCGATAATAGCAGAAATTAATGTGCCGCTATTGTTGGTTTCGTTGATATTAATTGCTGTTAAATTAGGCGTGCCCGAGTTGTCTAAGACTGGGGAATTGTTGACGAGGACGCTGACAGTTGATGTGCTGGTACTGTAACCGTCGCTTGCTGTGTAGGAGAATGTGTCGAGGCCGTTGAAAGTGGGGTTGGGAGTGTAGACAATACTGCGTTTGGGGTCGATCGCGATCGTATAGACATAACTATCGGCATTGGGGTTAAAAGTAGGATCTGCCGTGCCGTCGCTGCTGTTCAATCGGGCAATTCTGTTGCGGGGTTGCCCGCCGATATTGGTGAAATCGCCACCTACTACTGAGTTGCCGTTCGCATCAAAGGCGATCGCACTGACAATACTATTCGCATTATGGTTAAGAGTAGGATCTGCTGTACCGTTGCTGCTGTTCAACCGGGCAATTCTGTTGCGGGGTTGCCCGCCGATATTGGTGAACAAGCCACCTACTAATGGGTTGCTATTCGCATCGAGTGCGATCGCCATAACCTCATTATTCGCATTGGGGTTAAAAGTAGCATCTGCCGTACCGTTGCTGCTGTTCAACTTGGCAATATAATTGCGGGGTTGGCCACCGATATTGGCGAACAAGCCACCTACTAATGGGTTGCTATTCGCATCAAGTGTGATCGCATAAACCAAACCATCCGCATTGGGGTTAAAAGTAGCATCTGCCGTGCCGTTGCTGTTATTCAACCGGGCAATTCTGTTGCGCGGCTGCCCGCCGATATTGGTGAATTGTCCCCCTACTACTGTGCTGTTAGCATCAAGCGCGATCGCATAGACACTATTATCGGCATTGGGGTTAAAAGTAGGATCTGCTGTACCGTTGCTGGTGTTCAATCGGGCAATATAGTTGCGCGCCTGCCCGCCGATATTGGTGAAAAAGCCACCTACTACTGGGTTGTTGTTAGCATCGATCGCGATCGCCAAGACTGAATTGTCCGCGTTGGGGTTGAAAGTAGGATCTGCTGTACCGTTGCTGCTGTTCAACCGGGCAATATAGTTGCGGGGTTGCCCGCCGATGTTGTTAAAAAATCCCCCTACTACTGGGTTGCCGTTAGCATCTATGGCGATCGTATAGACACCCTGATCCGCATTGGGATTAAAAGTAGGATCTGCCGTACCGTCGCTGCCATACAACCGGGCAATTCCGTTGCGGGGCTGCCCCCCGATATTTGAAAAATATCCTCCCGCATAAATCCAGTCGTCAACAGTCACAGTGCCGCCTGCTGGTTGAGTAACACTCTGCACTCTCAGTGCCTTTGTGCCGCCCGTATCGTTTGCCAGGACTTTAATTTTAATATTAGGAGTGCCGACAGTTGCGATCGCATTGTCGGGAGTAGCAACAGGCAAGTCATTAACAGCTATCCTGCCCAAACGAAATGTAGCGCTTCCCTGGTCAGTATTGTCCCCAAAAAATAGAAAACTCGGCAATCTGTAAGGATTGAAAGTTAAAGGAGGAGAACTTTTAGTGGGGTCAAACTTGATTGGACGCAGCGGCCCTGTGAGGATTGCAGTTGGGTAATTATTAACAAAAAGTTCATAATTGCTGCCTTGTACTTTTAAGACATAATTGTTATTTGAAGTTAGATCGAATCCCGCCGGAAGTGTAGCCGTTTCAGCTTCGACAAAAGTATCTGACTGACCAAAAATTTTATTGTTTTTAAAACCCAATTCTAAACCGTTTAAGCCGTCGCTGCTAATAGCTGTGACGCTAAAACCCGCGCGGTTGGGGTTGCTAGTTTCTGTGGGAATTGCTGCATTAAAAGATATCGTATAACCAGCGGTGCGGTCTAATGCGGCGGCGGTGAAAGGCGGCAGTATCACCGGCGTAGGAGTAAGTAGCGATTGTGGATCGTAATTGTTGTAACCCGCATAGCCAGCATTGCTATTAGGAGTGTAGATGGTACGAGTATTGATGCCCGTCGAGTTTGGCGTAAACGCACCCGTAGCCAGAGAAGCCGTAGAACCGGGAGGAAAAGGGGGCGTGGGAAGCGGACCGGGCGGGGCTATTTGTCCGTAAGCAAGGGCGGTGCCGTTGGGCGTCCCTATGCCGGGGGGCGTTCCGGCGGGAAGGTTGGTAATCGCGTCGTAGAGGGTAATATTGGGCATGATATATCTAAAGGTAGATGATTTTGCTGAGTTTGATAATGTCAAAGCCTAGCAAATTTACTAATGAGTGTCACCGTTTTTGTACCTGCTGTCAAAAAACTTACGCAATCTTTAAGTTTTGGATAATTCCTGCACCACAAAAAAGCGATCGCCCTAACTGGCATAAAGTTAGTGCGATCGCGGTACTATGAATCAGCTATTTATCTATCAGACTCGGCGCGGAATTTTTACGCATTTTCATGGGTATTGTTACAAAACTTTACTGGGCGTTGGGTAAAAATATCCAGAAATCGCTTTTCTCTACCTGATATCTCTTTTTTTTATTGAACCGCAGAGGGCGCAGAGGGCACAGAGGAAGAAAAGAGAGTAAGAAAGGAGTTCACAAATGATGAGGGATTGCTATGCCAATTCCCAATGCCCAATTCCCAATTCCCCGCCTATTTAGCTAACAGTTTTTGAAACACCTCATACATATCCTCAGCCAACTTTTTAGGATTCCACAAAGGTGCGAGATGTTCTGGCTGCTTAGATTTTAATAAATGCTCTTTCACCGCATTTCTGAAACCCGCATCGCGACCAAACTTAACTCCCCACTGCGTGTATTCCTCCCAAGTCCACGCCGCACCAACATCAACATTTGCACTTTTCAGAAAAGCGTAACCCATGCGCGAAAGATATTGGTCGCCCGATCGAGTTACTACTGGCAAATTGGCCCACAAAGCCTCTAAATTGTGAGTCCCGCCGTTGTAAGGATAGGAATCTAAAAGCACGTCGGCTACATAATAAATAGCCCGATGTTCTTCTTCACTTCGGGTTTGCCCTATAAACTTAATCCGAGCAAAATCTACTCCCTGAATTTCGCATTCTTGGCGGTAAGTGCTGTGAATAACATCGGGGTCGCCTTGACCTTTGCGGATTAACACACTATCTGGTACTTCCTTAAGGATTTGAACTTGAGCTCGTACCATTTCGGGATTAGTTTTTCTCCCTGGCGCAACGCACAGATAAGTCATTTGATCCAAGCCAATTCCGAGAGCATTTCTAATCGCCTCTCGATTTACAGGAATGCTTTGCAGTGCGCCAATTGCTACCGAACAAGCAGGCAATCTTACTAACTGTTCTAAGTAATTCTTTTCCACACCAGGGGGGTGAGTGTGTTCGTCGCACAGAAAGTAGTGATTATCTGAAATGTAGGGTGCGTCAAATCCTAGCCAAGAAACGCAAATACCCGCAGGATATTGATACAGCACTTCCACATTTGTTGGCACTGTCATCGAGTCTAAGTCTATCAAAACATCCAAGTTGTCTTGCGCTACTTCGGCGAAGATTTCACCGCCATCAGCAAAACCGTTTGGATATTTTTTAGGCCAGTAAAACTTGCCCGCCATGTCTTCAAACCGCTGCGTAACTTCATCTCGGTGGAGTTTGCCGGTGACGTAAAGGTGAACGTGGGGGGTGATGTGGCTTAATTCGCGAATTAAAGCTTCGCTGCACCAGCCTACTGAGTGGCGGCGGAAGTGTTTGGAAAGAAAGCCGATTTTTAAAGGACGCTGTTCTTTTGTTTGGTAATTTGCTAAGTTTATTCTGTTAATGTCTTGGCGCTTAGGGACGGCTTTTTGGTAGTATTCTTTGGCAATTAGTCTGTAGAAGCTGGCATTCTTTTCGCGGTTGTCTCGCAGGTGAGAAACTGCAAACAGGAAGATTTCGTAGAGAAGTTTTAGTTCGATTACGCTAAAGGTTTCGACCTTTTCGTAGCAGAGTTTTTCGATTTCTTCGAGTTTCTGAATTGCCTGTTTGCTGACACCTGACTGCAGGTAGGAAAAGACGTAGGCTGTAGCTGACATGACTGGGGCATTTTCGCCGCAGTTTTCGCAGTATTTGTCGGCAACGCTGCGGGCTCCGGCGAGGTTGGTAGAATGGCTTAGCAAGTCGCACAGTTGTTGGTAGGCTTCGCTATATTTGGAGTTGCATTGGATCGCTTTTTCAAAATTGGCGATCGCCTCCAACGGCTTATCTTGTTTCTGAATGTGTCCCATCCGGCAGTAAACCTCTGCCCAATTTGGTTTTAATCCCAAAGCTTGCTGATAGCTGGCTAAAGCTTCTTCCAGCCGCCCCTGCATGGAAAAACAACTGCCGAGGTTAGCGTGAACTTCCGGCCAGTCGGGCTTTATTTTCAGAGTGTTTTGATAATTAGTAATTGCTTCGTCGTACTTGTTTTGCTGTAAAAAAGAATTGGCTATATTGAAGTGCAAAACTTCTAAATGCGGCTTTAAAGCTACAGCTTTCTGATAGTAAGCGATGGCAGCATCGAGATTGCCTTGTTGCGATCGCGCGCTGCCGATATTACCGTAAGCTTCGGCCCAATCCGGTTTAATGGCGATCGCATTTTCGTAGCTTTCGATGGCTTCCTCGCGCTTTCCTTGGCTGAAAAGCCGATTACCTAAGTTAAAGTGGAAGTCTGCACCGACTAGCTGCGGGTTGAGTTCGGATGTTCTTTTAAAACAGGCGATCGCAGCTTCGATGTTGCCGTGTTGGTGATATACTTTCCCTAAATTCCAGTGAGCTCCCGCTAAATCAGGACTCAGGGCAATGGCTTGCTGGTAATGGGCGATCGCTTCTTCCAAACGCCCCATTTTGAAATACATACTGCCGATATTGGCGCGCACTTCCGCAAAATTTGGCTGCAATTCTAGGGCTTGAGAATACGATCGAATTGCAGCTTCAGTTTTGCCTCCTGCTTGCAAGGCATTTCCTAAAGTGACGTAAGCGTAGATGAAATCCGGTCGAATTTTTAGCGCTTGCTGACAAGCTGCGATCGCCTCTTTAATTTTTCCTTGAACTAAAAAGTTTTCGGCGAGTTTATTGTACGGTTCTACTTCTTCAAAATTGGCAACTTGTCCGCTATCTGGAACGTTGAGCGAGGTAACTTGTTCGGAAAGTTCGGCGGGGTTTGTAAAGGGAGTATTTAAAGTCTCAGTGGTGGGGGCTGGCGGCAAATTGATGCTCGAAGGCTGCAAGCCGTAGCCTTCATCTTTGTTGACAGATACTGGTTGCGCTTCGCCTGATTCGGTTTCTAATTCAATAAAGTTGCTGTCAGTATTTTCCCGCTCTTTTTGTGCGATCAAACTCGATAGTTTCTCAGCAGTGCTGGCATCTCCCGGTTGCTGTTGCAGCACTTTTTGATAGCAAGCAATGGCTGCACCTAACTTTCCTTGCTGCTGCAAAAGGTTGCCCAGCATCATATTGACCGAACACAATTGAGGATTAATCGCCAGAGCTTTCTGGTAATAATTTGCCGCCTGTTCCAATTGCCCTAACTTGTAATACATACTGCCGAGATTCGCGCTGGCTTCAGCAAATTCTGGCTGAATTTCTAAAGCTTGCAAGTAAGCTTCAATTGCCATTTCCAGCTTTTCTTGACTGTGCAGGGCATTCCCCATTGTCAAGTAAGCGGCAGCAAAATTAGGTTTGAATTTAAGAGCAAGATTGCAAGAGGCGATCGCCTTTTCAAATTCTCCTTGCAAAACATAAACTTCCGCCAACTTTTTATGAACTTCTGCATCTCCTGGATTAAACTCTAAAGCTTTCTGATAGTTCTCGATTGCGCCACCGAGATCACCTCGCTCTTTCAGCCAATTTCCCTTTTGAAAATAATCTCTCACTGCCTCTAAACCTACTAAAGAATTCCCGATCATTTGCTCTGCCACTCTTACAGGTTTTACACTAATACTATTCAGCCATTCTACCCACTATCGGGATCGCACAGACCAAGTACGCCCTCGATTTATATATTCTACCTGCTGTCTCCGATGATTTTCAGCCGTGGCGCCGCCCGCACCCCTAGCCTCATTTAAAACTCCGACTACGGCCTCTGAAAACCGCCTTGTATATCCCTCCCAATCTGCTTTGCCCGCCTGCTTCTAATTAGTGATCAATGCCAAATTTTCCACCCCTGACATTGAAACTAGACGGGCAAATCCAGCAGTTGTTTCCGGCAAAGCTGCCAATTCACTCGTCACAATCGGGCAACCACTTGCCATCGCCTCCATCACGGCAATAGATGAGGTTTCCAAATAGGTATTCGGGTAAGCTAAAACCGCAACTGAACGCAGTTGCCGGACGAGTTCGGGTTGGGGTATGGAACCGACGTACTCGACGCCTTTTGTTTCCTGACACTGGCGGTAAAGTTGACCGAAAAAAAGCTGGTTATCATTGTCGTCTATTTGGTGTACTTTGATGGTTGAAAATACTTTTAATCTGGTTCCGGGGACAGCTTGACGAATTGCGGGAAAGGCTTTTAACAAAATATCGAGTTTGCGAAATGGAGTCCTGGTGTAAGCTATAATGAGCGGCAGAGATTTATGAGAGACGAGAGAAATATTATCGGAGAAAATGTTAGCAAAACAAGGTGTAATCGCATTTCTTAAAACATAACTGCGATGGAATTAACTCCCAAAGCGCTGGCAAAATTGCTCGCGCTGCTAGTCGCTGACAAATACAAAGGCATCGCAAGCATTGATTTCTCGCTCATTCTTAAAATTTTCGAGGAATACAAAGCCGGGTTCGTTATTAATCCACAAAATTAATTTAGTTTGTTCCCCCAAAAGCCGCTTAACTTCCAGCGCTTTGCCGGCTATATTAACTATAACTAAAAAATCGAGTGATCGCAGCAATTATAAATTTGATTTGTCCGCCACCCTGCGCCTGCAATCAACGGCGCGCGACATCCCCGACTGGGAAGTATTTTTGAGAAAAAATACCTCGTTTCCCTGTGCAGCCAACGCCTCAGCTAAGTAACAAATAGCAGACTGAGTGCCGCCCAAAGGTTCGCGGTAAGGAGTTTCAATATTGTAATCCCAGGTGTAGGTATCGAGAAAGCCGATTTTCATTCAATGGTATAATCTTAAAACTATTAAGGAGTACCGAACATGACCACAGAACAAGATCCCGTAAAATTGATGAAACAGCAAGTCGGCTTTGCTGCTGCCGATCGCGTAAAATCGGGTATGATTGTCGGACTCGGCACCGGGTCAACTACAGCTTATACTATTCAAGCATTGGGCGATCGCATAAAATCAGGTGAACTCAAAGATATCAAAGGAGTGCCGACATCTTTTCAATCAGAAGTGTTAGCCAAACAGTACGGAGTACCGCTGACAACACTAGATGAAATTGACAGAATTGATGTTGCTATTGACGGCGCTGATGAAGTAGATCCCCACCTCAACTTAATTAAAGGTGGCGGCGCTGCCCACACCCGCGAAAAAGTAGTCGATTACCTCGCCACTCAATTTATTGTAGTAGTTGACAGTTCCAAAATCGTAGATAAATTGGGTTCGACTTTTCGCGTCCCCATCGAAGTTATACCGATGGCATTAACACCAGTGATGCGCGCCATTGAAAAATTGGGTGGCAAACCAGAACTCCGCATGGGTGTGAAAAAAGCAGGCCCGGTAATTACCGATCAAGGTAATATGGTAATTGATGTTCAATTTGATAACCTGGACAATCCTGGGGAATTAGAAAAAACTTTGAATAACATTCCCGGCGTGTTAGAAAATGGCTTGTTTGTCAACTGTACAGATTTGGTTTTAGTGGGCGAAATTCAAGACGGAAAACCAGTAGTCCGGGAAATTTCTAAATAGAAATACCTAGCACTGGTTGAATTTGTAGGGTGCTTTTCGGCGCACCGATTGACTGTGCACCCTACAATATAGACTTGAATGGCATTGATTCCCTCGCTCTTCTAGAAATTATCTGCGTTAATCTGCGTTAATCTGCCTGACATCTGCGGTTGACAGGCTATCAAAGATTTATGCAATAAGTCTAATGACCGATGCTCAGTGGACGCCCTACAGTTAGATGTGTTGATAAGTTCATATCTCTTTTTTGATGATGCAATATCGCAGATTCGGTCGCACAGAATTATCCATGCCCGTCTTTTCCTGCGGTGGCATGAGATATCAGTACAAATGGCAAGACGTGCCAGCCAATGAAATTCCCTCAGACAATCAACAAAATCTAGAAGCAACGATTAGCTACTCAGTTGAATGCGGCATCAATCACATAGAAACTGCTCGCGGTTACGGCACTTCCGAGATGCAATTGGGGCTAATTTTGCCGAACTTTACCCGCGAAAAGTTGATAGTGCAAACGAAAGTTAGCCCCAAACCAAACTCCCAAGAGTTTCGCGAAGAATTTGAAAAATCCTTAGCTTATTTGCAACTGGAATACGTCGATTTACTGTCGCTACACGGTATTAATACGTGGGAATTGTTAGAGGAGTCTATCCGTCCGGGCGGCTGCATGGATGTGGCGAGAAAGTTGCAAGCAGAAGGGAAAGTTAAGTTTATTGGTTTTTCAACTCACGGCCCGACGGACGTGATTGTCAAAACAATTGAAACCAATCAATTTGATTATCTTAACTTGCACTGGTACTACATCAATCAAAGTAATTGGCCTGCTATTGAAGCTGCTAAACGTCACGATATGGGCGTTTTTATTATCAGTCCTTCCGACAAAGGCGGTCAACTTTACAACCCACCGCAAAAATTGGTAGATTTGTGCTATCCGCTGAGTCCGATGGTGTTTAATGATTTGTTTTGTTTGTCGCATCCGCAAGTACACACTTTAAGTTTGGGTGCTGCAAAACCTGAAGATTTTAACGAGCATCTCAAAGTTTTAGAATTGTTAGAGAGATCTGATGAAATTTTGCCTCCGATATTAGAAAAGTTAGAAAAAGCAGCAATTGATAAATTAGGAGAAGAGTGGTTTAAGACTTGGCACGTGGGTTTACCAACTATCGAAAATACTCCCGGAGGTATTAATATTTATGTGATTTTGTGGCTGTGGAATTTGGCGCAGGCTTACGATACGATCGACTATTGCAAGATGCGCTACAACCTTTTAGGTAATGGGGGCCACTGGTTCCCCGGCCAAAAAGCCGTGAAGCGTAGCTATCCCGTAGGGAATCGCCTCGATGAATTAGACTTGCGCCGCTGTCTAGCCCACAGTCCCCACGCTGCTAAAATTCCCCGTATTCTTCAAGCAGCCGATCGGCTTTTTGGAGGTCAAGCCATCCAGCGCTTGTCCCAAGAATAATCAAAAAAAACCCGGTTTCGAGACAGAAACCGGATTAGTGAACCGGAGCACGTGAGTTAGTGACGCGCACACAATTAGCCTATACTTGAGAAACTCTCACAACCATCGCCCATCCGTCTCATCCATTCGGGCGATACCACTTTTTTCTCAACTCACTCCCATTTTGCTTTAATCTGAGATAAAACAGTTGATAATTCACTTAGGTACTTTTTATGACTCTCAAACGCCGAGATTTCTTGTATTTAGTGACAGCCACCGTCGGAGCTATTACCGCAGGTGCTTGCCAAGCGTCAGGAAATAATGTATCCCAAGCAAGTCCAATTGCAGAAAGTCCAAAAATAGCCCAAACTCCGGGGCTTTTTACACTGCCACCTCTGCCCTACGAATACAATGCTTTAGAACCGCACATCGATGCGCGGACAATGCAATTTCACCACGACAAACACCACGCCGCTTACGTTAAAAACCTCAACGATGCTGTCAGTAAATACCCGCAACTCAAAAATATCTCTGCGGAAGATATGCTGCGAGATTTGAGCAAAGTGCCGGAAGATATTCGCACAACCGTGCGTAACAATGGCGGCGGACACCTAAATCACAGTATGTTTTGGGAAATCATGGGTCCCAACGGCGGCGGCGAACCCACAGGGGCACTTGCAACAGCAATTCAGCAAAATTTCGGCAGTTTTGACGATTTTAAAACAAAATTTAACGATGCCGGCGCCAAGCGTTTTGGCAGCGGTTGGGTGTGGCTAGTCCGCAATAAAGCTGGCAAACTTGAGATTACAACTACGGCAAATCAAGACACTCCTTTCATGGAGGGCAACTATCCAATTATGGGTAACGATGTTTGGGAACACGCTTATTATCTCAAATACCAAAACCTTCGCGCCGACTACTTAAAAGCTTGGTGGAATGTTGTTAATTGGGCGGCAATTAACAAGCGCTACGAAAAGGCTATCGGGTAGTTTTCAATTAGATGAAATACAGGACACGGCCGATGAAATACAGGACACGGCAGTGCCGTGTCCCTACTAGCGCACGGGACGCTCGAACTGCTGTACAACTTTCCGCAAGTAAACGCAGTGCCGCGCCCCCTGACTCGTCGGCGTTGTGAATGCTTCGACTGACTCAACTGTGCCGCCCAAATGCTCGATCGCCCTTTGCAACTCGGTTTCTTCCTCCACCGTCCAATTCCCTCGGTAAAGTACAGCTAAACCGCCATTTTTCAGCAGAGGCAGCGCGGATTTAGCGCAGAGAGGAGCGGCTCCCACTGCTCGAAGAACTGCTAAATCGTAAGCTTGTTTGTGCTGTGGCTGTCGGGCAATTTCATCGGCTCTGCCCAACAAAGTCGCCGCATTTTCTATCCCTAAAGACGGCACAACTGTTTCCAAAAAAGTAATTTTTTTGCGAGTAGAATCCAGCAAAGTAACTGATAAATGCGGCAGGGCGATCGCGATCGGCAACCCTGGAAAACCCCCACCAGTGCCAATATCAATAACTTTATGCACCGAATCTAGGGGCAATTCGCTATTTTTTCCTGGACTGTTATTAGCTGGCAGCAGTCTCGCAATTCCCCGCAGAGAATCCCACAAATGTTTTTCCCAAAACTCCATCGGCTCAGTAATTCGAGTTAAATTCAAGGAGCGATTTCCCTCGACAATTAACTCATAAAGCCGCTGAAATTTTTGTTGCTGCGACTCATCCGGCTGCCAATTCAGCGTTTTTTGCCACAACTCGTTCATCTGGGGCAACACAGGCATTTTAATCTCATTCATCAGATTCTATTTCCACTCTTTTCTTTGAGTCCGTACAGGCGGACTTTGTTTGTGTAGTCGCGAATTTTATTCACAGAAAATTTCTTTAGTCCGCACAGGCGGACTTTGTTTGTGTAGACGCGAATTCTATTCATTCGCTGCCCATTGATTTAGACGCGAATTCTATTCGCCGGGAAACCATTGGAAACGCCAGAAAAATCAAACGCAACTCGTTTCCTTAGCTTCTAATTTAGCCCGATCGACCTCCTGCAAATCCCCGTGATCTAAAGTCCAAAATCGGTCAGCAACGCTCAGCAAATCGCTAGCATCGTGAGTGACAATCAACAAAGTCCAGTGACTTTTCAACTTACTCAACAAGCTTACCAACTGCCGACGCATCGACCAATCCAAACCCGCCGTCGGTTCGTCCAAAAGTAGCAAATGCGGCTGCCGAATTAGCTGCACCGCCAGGGCTACCCTGCGCTGTTGCCCGCCACTCAAAGCGTGGGGGGAAGCGCGCAGCGGCAAATGTCCGAGTCCCACTTCTGCCATTGCTTTGTTGATTTGTTCTTGTCCCAATTCAGGATGCCCCAGTCGCAATTCTTCTAAAATTGTGCCTCCGCAAAAATGCCTTTCTGGAAACTGGAATACTAACCCTCCTAATTGTTGCAAGTGTTCCGGTGTTAATTCTTGTTCCCGCCAACGGATGTCGCCGCTAGTTTTTTCCGCTAAACCTGCTAATATTTCTAATAGCGTACTTTTGCCTGAACCGCTGCGGCCCACAATCAGCCCCATTTGCTGCGATGGAAGTTCTAAGTTAATATTTTTCAGAATAGGATTCGGACAGGCGGTAGGATGATATACTAAGTTTTTTAGATAAAGCATTAACGCAATTGGTAATTGGGGAGAAGGAAAGCACTAAACGAATTTTGACACGGATACACGGATTAATTATCGAGCCTCAGCCATTTGTTTCTGGTTGTTGCCGATCGCACACAATTATTTTACATAAATCTTTACAAAAATTTCCTTTTTTTTCAGGATGGGCGTTTGATTTTTTGGTTTTTTCATGGTATATTTTAATAATGGAAATCTGTCCTTTAATATATTACAAGTCACACTTGCATTATTAAAATATACCTCAAAAACCACAAAAAATCAAGCAAATTTCACTCTTTTTTTGGTCGCGGCCCGAAAGCCTGAAAATTTAACTCTCTTGTTTCTAGTTTACAGTATATTCCATTGAGAGAATTGACGATGACGAAAACCCCTTTAGCATCGCTTGGCAAGCAAATGTTAAGTTCTAAACAGACAGTGCGGGCGATCGCCTGTGCAGGAGCGATCGCCCTCAGCATCTGCATTAACTCCGCATTAGCGGGCGATCCCTTTCGCAGCAGCAACCCGCAGGCGATCGGGCCCAACACCGAAACTGCTTTCAAAACAATGTTTCAACAAGGAAACTACAAACAAGCAAAAACTCAAATTCAACAAGCACTATCAACCGAACCAAACGAGCCGCTAGCCTATGCAATGGCAGCCTCCCTATCCTACATCGAGCAGGACTTAAACTCGATGAATTCCTACGCACAAAAAACCCGCGAAGTCGGCGAAAAATTGACTAAAACTAATCCATTGCGCGGCAATATTTACACAGCAGTAGGTCACTTTCTAGAAGGGGCGAACATTATAGCCAAAGAAGGAACAGCCAAAGGCGCGCCCCAAGCGTTGAGTAAATTGCGAGTAGTATTTCAATACCTAGATGCCGCCGATAAAATAGCGCCCAACGACCCCGAACTAAACCTGCTCAAAGGCTACATGGACTTAATTCTAGCCACAAATCTGCCATTTTCCAACCCCAACGAAGCCATTCAAAGACTCGAACAAAAAGCCTCTCCTCGCTACTTAGCTTATCGCGGCATGGCAGTAGGATATCGAGACTTAAAAAAGTATGATCGCGCTTTAGAATTTGCCAACAAATCGCTAGCTGAAACGCCAAATAATCCCGAGGTTCTCTATCTAAAAGCACAAATCTTGTTTTCCCAATCCCAGGGAAAAGACAGCAACAAAACCTTACTTGAGGAAGCTCGAAAACACTTCGACGCAGCCTTAGCAAAACCCGACCAACTGCCACGCAGTTTAGTAGCAGAAATTTTCTTTCAGCAGTGCAGAACCCGTAACCGCCTCGACAGCCAATCTCGCGCCTGCGACCCGATGCGCGATAAAATTAGAGATGCAGATGGAGTCTGGGGGCCGGCGGCCTTACCACCACTATAAAAACACCAAAAAACTATGCAAGTAGAGTTTCGCGAGTTTAACCCCTTTGACCTCTGGATTTGGCTGAAGTTCAGCAACGTGCCTTCAAACGGTGAAAAACAGTATGTTGAAGAAGTGTTTGACTCTTGGTTTTTCTTGGGAAAACTCGGAGGATTTAATGCCGAAAATTTGCAAGTTCAAGATGAAGGCTTAGATATCAGTCAGATGAATTACGATGTTAATCTAGCCGACCAAAGCATGATGGCTTTGATGCACAATATGGGAGAAATGGAGTATCAAGGTTCTTGGGCTCGCTGCTGGTTTGATTTGGGTACTAGCGATGCAATTGGCCTCGATGTCTTGATTAATGTTTTCCAGCAACTCAGCAAAGAATTCGTAACCATTGAAAAACTCATTATTGGAGGGGAAAATAGAAACTGGCCCGTTGACACCAGTCGCCGTCGAGAGACTTTTGCCGCCGATAATTAGTGATTAGTGATTACTCATTAGGGGCGGCTTCTACTCGTTACTACGCTCTGCCTGGTAACACATATCCGGAGGCTGTGCCTCCTATTTTGCTGCTGCGAAAGCGAGGCAGAGCCTCTGGACATTGATTCCTAGACATAGCCTAGGAACCAGTTAAGGATTGATCACTAATGACTGATGACTAATTATGCAAAAAGGTAAAGTTCGCGTAATTGTTTTAGGATTAATTCAATCGGGCGATCGCATTTTCGTGTCAGAATGCGAAGATCCGGTCAAAAAAGACACATTTTACCGCGCTTTGGGCGGCGGCGTAGAATTCGGAGAACACAGCATCGACGCTTTGCAAAGAGAGTTTCAAGAAGAAATTAAAGCCGAGTTAACAAATATCAAATATTTGGCTTGTTTGGAAAACTTCTTTGTTTATAATGGCCAAGCTGGACATGAATTAATACAACTATACCAGTGCGATTTTGTCGATGGCAAATTTTATGAATTGGAGAGTCTGGATTTTGCAGACGGAGATGGGGAGCATACTGCATTTTGGATGCCGATCGAGCGCTTTCGATCGGGCGAATTGCGCTTAGTTCCAGAGCAATTTATCGACTACTGCGAAGACAAATAACTCAACCAATACCAAAAAACAAATACCTGATATGGGGGAATTCAACCTAAAATATTTGCCGAAGAGGCGAGTTTCACCTGAAATATTTGCGATAACTAACAGGATGAATAAACCCGCCCCTTCCTTCCGCCCCTCGCATTACCCGGATCTACCTTACACTAGGCAGAGTCCGCAACAGCTCATAGAGCAAAGAGTTGATAAAACCGAGGGCGATAGCCCCCAGCAAAGCACTCCAAATTCCCCAGCGCAAGCGAAATCCATCCACTAGCCAAGCCGCCAATCCAAAGATAATCGCGTTGATAACAATTATCCACAAACCAAAAGTTACCAACACCAAAGGAAAACCCAAAACCACAAAAAGCGGCCGCACCAAAGCATTCAGCAATCCAAAAACCGCAGCCGAAATCATCGCTTTTCCAAAAGTGTCAATGTCCACCCCGATGGGCAACTTGGAAATGATAAAAAAGCTCACCGAAGTAACTAGCCAAGCAATTGCCAGCGAAACGATATCCATGTGTTCATCTCCTTAAAAAAGCTAAACATTAAATCGGAACAACAGCACATCCCCCTCTTGTACAATATACTCTTTTCCTTCACTGCGAACTAAGCCTTTTTCCTTAGCTGCATTCATCGCGCCCGTAGCAACCAAATCTTCATAACTCACAGTTTCGGCCCGGATGAAACCCCGTTCAAAATCAGAGTGAATAACCCCCGCAGCTTGCGGTGCTAACATTCCCGCGATAATCGTCCAAGCGCGAGTTTCTTTAGGCCCGCTAGTAAAATAAGTCCGCAAACCCAATAATTCGTAAGTAGCTCGAATCAGAGATTTCAAGCCCCCTTCTTTTACCCCTAGAGATTCTAGGAAATCCGTTCGTTCTTCCTCGGATAACTCCACCAATTCTGACTCAACTTGCGCCGAAACTATGACAACCTTAGCATTTTCTTTAGCTGCTACTTCCCGCACTTGTTCGACATAGCTATTTCCCGTTGCTAAATCGTCATCAGACACGTTGGCAGCATAGATAATTGGTTTGTTGGTCAGTAATTCCAAACCTTTAACTAATTCAGCTTCTTCATCTGTGAAATTGTACTGCCGCGCCGGTTTCCCCGCATTCAAAACCGCGACTAATTTTTCGAGCACATCAACTTCGGCCTGAGCTTCCTTATTGTTGCGGGCTAGCTTGCGAGTGCGATCGAGCCTGCGTTCAATTTGAGCTAAATCTGCTAGAATTAATTCGAGATTGATAATGTCAATATCTCGGATCGGATCGACAGAACCGGCAACGTGAATAATATCGTCATTTTCAAAACAGCGGACAACGTGGACGATCGCATCTACGGCCCGAATGTGAGACAAAAACTGATTTCCCAGTCCTTCTCCCTGACTCGCCCCCTTCACCAAACCCGCAATATCCACAAATTCCATGCGCGTCGGCACAGTTTGCACGGAATTGGAAATATTGCTCAGCACCTTCAACCGTTCGTCTGGCACTGCCACGATACCCGTATTTGGCTCGATCGTACAGAAAGGAAAATTAGCAGCAGTCGCCTTGGCATTAGCAACCAGAGCATTAAACAAAGTAGATTTGCCAACATTAGGCAGTCCGACAATTCCGGCAGTAAGCATAGCTATTTAGAAACATATCACTGTTTCAAAATATCATAAGCAATAGCAATATATCTGACTTGTCCCTTCTAACTTCTACAGCTAAGCTTGAATAAATATCTAACTTGAGGTAGATGGCTCAATGGTTAACAAGTAATTAAGCAAAGTAACGATCGCTGCGGGGCTGTCGCTGCCCATGTTAGGGCTGACAGCAGCTAGCGTTTTCGCTCAGATGGTCAAAATTTCGGTGGTTAACAACAGCGGCCAGACGATGACAGCAGTCTATATGTCTCCTCCCGATAAGGATACTTGGGGAGAAAACGAGCTAGAGGCCCCCATTGCTGATCGGGAAAAGGCAGATTTTGAGTGGAATCGAGCTGACTACGGTGGGTCGGAGGCGGGCTGTGTTTTCGATGTCAGGGCCGAATACTCTGATGGCAAATCCACTGATTTGGAGGCTGTTGACCTTTGTAAAGAGACTGCGGTCAACTTCAATTAATCGATAATTTAGGCAAAAACCGAGTTTTTTCAAGTCTGATATTCAACAAAATGATTGGGGACTTGGGAGAAAGCCGGTTTTTGCGATCGGTCTGACAAACAATCTTAAATTGTGCGATCGACTAAAACATAATTTATACAGGTTCAGGGATTGTCTGAGGAATAGGCTCCGGCACTGTCTGAGGAATTGGAGAGGGTACAGTTTCCGGCACCGGTTCAGGAATTGGCTGGGGAATTGGGGCAGGTACCGGTTCCGGTACTGGCCCGGGAATGGGTTCGGGAACGGGGCCCGGCACTGGTGGCGATGCGGGTATAGTCGGCAGCCCCGGTTCGGTGCTGGGAATCTGCGGGCCGGGAAATGGACTAGGGTTGGGAAAAATCACGGCAATTCTATTAATAACTCGATACAATCATGCTAGATAAAAAACTAAAAATACGACATCTATCTAAATAGTGAAAATTTATTAAATTTGATATTTTGTACCATTTTTAATCAGCTTTTTGGAGTAGACGAAAGCAACCGGGTTTATCTGTATTTGATTTTTTATGCTGACTGAAAGCAATTTGGTCACAGCCCCCCGGTACAGGCCGTGAACCCTTGAAAAAAGCATAGCGTACTCATCACGTGCGAGCTCTACAGCCCGTGGGAGCAATTCTAAAATCTAAAATTTAAAATCTCAAATCTCAAATCGTTCGCCCTCCGAAAAGCCTTGCCAGCCTGTGGTTTGGCACGACACCTAGCCAAAAGTACAGGTTCTGTCCTGTACTTACGGTCAGTTGCGAGCTGGCCTTTTGGCTAATTTAAGACTGAACTAAAAGCTAGGAAGTTTTTGGGGATTGCTCTCTTAGAATCAAACCACGACCAGCCCCACAATTTAGTTGAAATTCAACAACTAAAATTAAGCTTTATGACACAGAGTGATGAATTATATCAAAAGCTGTTAGAGCTTGATGAAGATAGTCTCAAGGCGCAGCTTGGAATCAGAGTTCAAGAAATAGCGAGAGATCCAACGCCGAGAGCGGCTTCTTTAGAAAGTCTTGATGAGGCTCTAAGTGCGACTCCGAGAGGTGGAAGTCCCGATCGTGCTGATGTCAATTTTGGCGATCCTCTCTTCAAGCGCCTGAATGTCACATCCTAGAATCTGATGGGCAGCGAATTGTTTGACGAGCGAGAAATTCAAGCTCAACTCGAAACAGCTTTCAATTTTGCCTTTTTCCCTCTATAAACTAAACGCTTATGACTCGTAACATCTACGCACTATTAGTTGGAATAGACAAATATGAAGCTCCAACTCCTCCGTTGCAAGGCTGTATTAATGACATTACAGCGATCGCGCAGTATCTAAATGAACGGGTTGCCAAAGAAGGATATCAACTACATTTGCAAACACTCAAGGATCAAGAGGCTACCCGTCAAGCGATTATAGATGGATTTCGGAAACATCTGTGTAACGCTCAAAGTAATGATGTAGTTCTCTTCTACTACAGTGGTCATGGCGCTCAGGAAGAAGCACCACAGGAATTTTGGCACGTAGAACCCGATCGACATAATGAAACATTGGTCTGTTATGACAGTCGCCAGGAAGGAGGCTGGGATTTAGCCGATAAAGAATTGGCAAAATTGATTTCTGAAGTCTCAGCTAAAAAACCACACATTACTATTATCCTTGATTGCTGTCATTCCGGTTCTGGAACTAAAAACCCATTTCAAGAAACAGGAGTTCGCCTCGCTTCCACAGACAAGCGCAAGCGCCCGATAGATAGCTTTATTTTTCAATTGGAAGAATTAGAGCAACTCTCTAATTCCAGTAACGTTGAACTGAATTCCATTGGTCTGAAGCTTCCTAAAGGTCGTCACATTCTCTTAGGGGGTTGTCAAGATAGTCAACTGGCGAAGGAATATAATGGAGGGGGTCAAAAACGGGGTGCTTTCTCCTACTTTTTGATGGATACGTTGCAACAAGCTAATGGCAAGTTGACTTATCGGGATTTGTTCAACCGAGCAAAAGCTATAATTGGTAGTCGAGTTTTAGATCAGTCTCCCCAACTTGAAATAAATCATCCAGGAGATGATAACCAATTTTTCTTAGATGGCGCGATCGCCGAACGCACTCCCTACTTCACAGTTAGCTATCACAAAAAGTATGGTTGGGTCATTGATGGGGGTGCTATTCACGGGCTTCAAAGTCCTTCTAACGGCGAAACGACTTTACTAGCACTCTTTCCCTTTGACAGCCATGCTGAAGACTTGCGGGAACCATCAAAGTCTGTCGGTGAAGCCAAAGTAACTCAGGTTTTGCCCCAGTTAAGTCAGGTCAGTATCAGTGGAATTGAAAACCTAAATTCCGACGAGAATAAGACGTTTAAAGCTGTTATTACCAGTTTACCTCTGCCACCTCTAGGAGTTCACTTTGAAGGAGAGGAAGCGGGAGTAAAGCTAGCACGTCAAGCGATACAGTCAGCAGGACTGAATAACGAACCCTCTGCTTATGTTCGCGAAGAACAGGAACTCGCCAAAGCTCAATTTCGTTTGCTATGCAGCAATAACCAGTATTTGATTGCTCGTCCCGCTGACGATCGTCCCTTGGTCGCTCAGATTGATGGTTATACTCTAGAAAATGCGGAAAAAGCAATTCAACGATTAGAACATATTGCTCGGTGGAATGCGATCGCAGAACTCCCCAGTTCAGGTAATGGTCTGATTAAAGTTGGGGATGTGGAAATGAAACTTATCTTTAATGATCCAAACATCTCTCAATCCGGACAGATGCGTTTGGAATATAACCACAAGGATAATCAGTGGGAACCTCCTAGTTTTCGGATAAAACTGACTAATAAAAGTCAGAAAAAACTTTACTGTGCTTTAGTTAATCTAACAGATTCATTTGCCATTAGCTCTCCGTTTTTTGACGCAGGAAGTGTAGCTCTCCAACCGGGAGAAGAAGCTTGGGCTTTAGATCGAGAAGAATTAGAACTAGAAGTACCTGATGAGTTATGGGAGCAAGGAATTACCGAGTTTAAAGACATTATTAAGTTGATTGTTTGTACGGCTGAGTTTGATGCTCGGTTACTGACTCAACAAGAACTGGATTTTCCCCGACCTATCGAAAGAGATATTTCCTCCCCAAGTCAAAGTTCCCTGAATCGTTTGATGAATCGAGTCCAAAGTCGTACTATCAAACCCAAAAGCCAAGGGAAGTATGATGATTGGTTCACCGAGGCCATTACAATTACAACTGTTCGACCCTTAGATGCTATTCGAGTTTCACCCACAGCAGAAAAGGAACTGGCAGCAGGAGTCAAGTTACAAGCGCATCCTAGCTTAGAAGCAAATGCGCGTTTAACGACAATTCCTCAAGTGAGTCGGGATTTAGGAAATGCGATCTTGCCTCCTATTTTGCGAGAAGATCCTCAAGTCACTCAAACTTTTCAATTCACGAACAGTCGCGGCACCGATCCAGGTTTAAGTGTACTGGAATTGAGTCAAGTTGAAGACTATACAGTTGTTACCCCTGATGCGCCTTTAAAGTTGTTAGTTGACACAACATTAGGAGAAAATGAACATCTCTTACCTGTTGGCTATGATGGTGAGTTTTTCCTACCATTAGGTCGAGGTCAAAAAACTAAAGATGGCAAAACGGAAATTCAGCTACAACGATTACCAAAACCATTTAATCAGGACAGAAGCGTACAAGGGTCTATTAAAATCCTATTTCAAAAGGTGTTGTGGGAACCGCTGGGTTTAGAGTTTGAATATCCGCTTCTGAGAGTGGCTAAGGTAGCGTCAGATGAAACGATAACCTATGTCACCGATCAAACGCAGATAAAAGCACTGGTAGCGAAGAGCAAGCGAATTTTGCTCTATGTTCACGGCATTCTCGGCGATACCGATAATATGGTCAAGAGTGTTCAACGAGCGAAAGTTAAAGTAAATGAGAAACTATGTCCTCTCAAAGACCATTACGATTTAGTTTTGGCTTTTGACTACGAGAATATTAATACTTCAATTGAAGATAATGCTCGTCAGTTGAAAAAACGCCTAGAAGAAATAGGATTGAAAGCTAATCACGGCAAACTTTTGCATATTGTTGCTCATTCAATGGGGGGGTTAGTTTCCCGTTGGTTTATTGAGCAAGAAGGCGGCAATAAATTTGTTCAACATTTAATTATGTTGGGTACGCCGAATGCGGGTTCTCCTTGGTCAACGGTTCAAGAATGGGCAACGGTTGCTTTAGGAATTGGACTTAATAGCCTTTCTAGCGTTGCTTGGCCTGTGACAGTATTGGGGTATTTAGTCAGTGCGATAGAAGCTGTGGATGTATCGCTAGACCAAATGAAACCGGGTTCTGAGTTTCTGAAATCTCTAGCTTCAAATCCTGGCGATCCAAATATTCCCTATTCAGTAATTGCTGGTAATACTTCCATCAAAACGATGCAGGGACAAGGGGAAGAAGCGAGTCGATTAAAACGGCTGATGCAAAAGTTATTCAGGCGAGTTGTAGAGTTACCTTTCTTTGGCCAAATGAATGATATTGCGGTGACTGTGCAAAGTATCAAGAGTATTCCAGAAAAAAGAAATATTACTCCTGCGATCAAAGAAGTGGCTTGCGATCATTTGACTTATTTCGATGATTCAGAAGGCTTAAAAGCTTTGAGTTTAGTTCTCACAAAACAAAAGTAAAAATTTAAAAAAGCAAAGGTAAAAATTTCATTTTTTTACTTTTGCTTCTATCATTCCTTGATCGATTAACGGAACGTGTAACCATGTCTCAATCCAAACATAAGTTCAACCGTAATTTCGCTGTAATTGTGGGAATTAATAACTACAATAATGGAATTCCTGCTTTACAAACAGCAGTTCCCGATGCCAAAAAACTAGCTGAAATTCTTGAATCTAATGAGAGAAATGAGAATGATAAATATCATGTTATAAAATTACTAGATAATTTGGCTAATTTTGATGGATTGAACGGTTTATTAGAAGGTTTTAAACAGGATAATCCAACCATTTATTTGCCGGATGGCTCAACATACAATATAGAAAAAGATGACAGACTATTATTTTATTTTGCAGGTCATGGTCTGATCCTCAAGGATGTGTTAGAAGATAAGGGTGATTGGGACGGCTACCTTGTTCCTCAAAATGCTACAGGAAGTGTTCTTGCGGAAACAGATATTGAAAAAATCAAAAAAGTTTTGCTTCCGATGCAAGACTTACATGATGCAATTACCAAACTTCCTTGTCGTCATGTTATGGTCATTCTTGACTGCTGTTTCGCAGGAGCATTTCGGTCAACTTTATCCAGAGATATTGTAGCTTCCCGAAAAGTTTATAAAGAACGCTATGAGCGTTTTATTGACAGTCCTGCATGGCAAGTGATTACTTCTGCATCTCACGATCAAAAAGCCGTTGATGCTTTTGGCAGATTTGGTCAACGAGGTAATCAAAGCGGACATTCACCATTTGCTCAAGCTTTATTTAAAGGTTTAAGTGGTCAAGCGGACATTAGATCAGGAAGGAAACATGGCATTATTACAGCTACTCAACTTTATGTCCATTTACGAGATGAAGTTGAGGTAACTACAATAGACAATCATACTCGCCAAACACCAGGAATCTATCCATTTTCACCAGAAAAACATGATAAAGGTGAATACATTTTCTTGCTTTCTCACTTCGATCATAACAATTTAGAAGAAGCCCCGGCCCTGAAACCAGAAAATAATCCCTACCGAGGATTGAATTCTTATGAAGAGTCAGATGCTCAACTGTTTTTTGGGAGAAATAAACTTATTGAGGATTTAGGAAAACTTATCTGTAATTCAAACCAGCAGATGACGATAGTTATCGGAGCCTCTGGTTCTGGTAAGTCAAGCCTTGTCAAAGCTGGGTTAATCCCCTACATAAAAGAATCTGAAGTTGGCCAACAGTGGCGGATTCTTGCTCCTATGCGTCCTGGTGAGTCTCCCTTTGGAGAATTAGCAAAGGCAATTTTTCTTAGTAGAGTTAATTTTTGCTCCTCTGATGCCGTGAACTTTATTGCAGAAATCCTGAAGAAGACACAGGATGAACAAGCTCATAAAAATTCCCAAAATAAGCAGAATGAAAATGATAATAGTTTAGCTAAAATTTCTGCGGCTTGGGATAAGGCTAGCCTTCAGTCTAAGCTATTGCTAATCGTTGATAATTTTAAATATTTACAAGGAAAATGCAGAAATACAGAAGTGCAGAAGTTGCAGGTATTGCGGAATAAAACTTTAGATGAAGTTAAAAAATTAGAACAAGATTTGCGGAAAGGAGACACAAAAAAAATCATTGATAGCTTTGTAGCTGGAAGTCCAGACTCTAACAATATTAAAATCATGCTAGTTATCGATCAATTTGAAGAGTTGATCACGCTCTGTCAGCCAGAGGAGCAAAAGCTATTTTTAAAGTTCATTGCTAAAATGATCCATACTTACCCGCAACAACTGCGTATTATCTTAACTTTGCGATCGGACTTTGAACCTCAGTTTCGAGAATCAGACCTCAAAGGCTACTGGAATCAGCCCAAAGCTAAATTTCTCGTAACAGCTATGAATACGGAAGAGTTTCGTCAAGCCATTACGGGACCTGCGGAAACAAATATGCTGGAATTCGATCCATCACCTCTGGTTGGTACGCTCATTGATGAGGTGGGACAAATGCCCGGTGCGCTACCACTACTTTCTTTTGCTTTAAGCGAACTTTACATTAATTGCGTAAAGCGGGGATATCGGACAATTACAGAGAAAGATTATCAAGATATGGGGAAGGTAGTCGGAAGCCTCACTCAACAAGCTGAAAAGAAATATGAGTATGTGGTTGGCAAGAAGGGAGTTGAAGAGCAAACGGTTCGTAATGTAATGCTACGGATGGTAGCAGTTAGTGGAGGTGAACTGGCTCGCAGAAGAGTAACAAAATCTGAACTGGAGTATCCAGGTAATAAAAACGATCAGGTGAAGATACTAATTGATTGCTTTACAGAAGCTCGCTTGCTAGTAGAAGGAAAAGATACTGAGGAAAACCTTTATGTAGAGCCTGCCCATGACGCTTTAGTGCGAGGGTGGCCGAGGTTACAAAAGTGGATCAAAGAAGAGCAAGATAATTTGATATTGCAACAGCGTTTAACACCTGTAGCTAATGATTGGAACCAGATAAAAAAAGAAGAAGAAAAACTTAACTTTCTAGGAAAAGGAGAATTCTTTCTAATTGACACAATCCAAAACTGGCGACGGAAGCTGAAACGCCAAAAGCAAGAACAATCAAATTCTAATAAGAATCATCATGGAAAATCAACAGGCTATCTTTGGAATAACGATCCTCGGATTGAGCAGTTAAATCCACTGGTGAACTCGGATAATAGCTGGTTAAATCAAGTCGAAAATGATTTTGTGAGACAAAGTGTTATCCAAAGAGGTAAAAACACTTATCGGGTGAGCTTTATTGTTCTGGGAGTCATTGCCGTACTAACGGGTTTAACTATTTTTGCACTCATTCAGCGTCAGACTGCTATTACTCGTCAACTTGCATCTCAAGGTAAACTAATACAGACAGAGGATAACACCCAGCTACAACTTAGTAATTTACTTGCTATAGAGTCGCTAAAGCAAGGTACACTTCAACCCTTGGATGCTACTCAAGTTTTACATCAAGGAATAGCCTTACTGCCTCGTTATATCAGTAGCACAACCTCTTCTCGACCTCCAGGATACTCGCCATTCTTTAACGGAGGAAGTTTTGTGCCCCTTTTCGCTTTCACTAGGGATAGTAAATACTTAGTCATTACCAAACAGGATGGAATAGCATTAAAAGAAGTCGCTACTGGTAAAGAAGTTGCACAGCTCAACTACGATTACAAGGATTTGAAGATTGCCACTCTCAGTGCAGATGGGAAATATGCTGTGACGGTCACAAAAAATAACACTATTAAGGTATGGGAATTGGGCAGCTTCCAAGAAATCGCCAGTCAAATTTACCCTCAAGTGGTAAACAATATTTTTTTAAGCCCAAATGGTAAGTACATAGTTGTTGCTAGCCTAGATAAGGCTAAAAACAATGATATTGATGCAAATGCAGAGGAAGGGAATTGTGAAGGAAACAATGTAAAAGTTTTTGAATTAACGGGTGATCGCTTATTAGCACCAGTAAGCCTTCAACTTGCAAAGGGATCTTGCAATAATCCGCTTGTCTTCAGTCCAGATGGCAAGTATCTAGCTGAATACGTTGTTAAAAGTAAGAGTGAGAATAGCAGCGATAATATCAGAAGGGTGTGGGAAATAGCTACTAGAAAAGCAGTCATCAACTCCCAAGTTACATTAGATAGACCAGAATCGTCAGACGAAAACCCTAATGGAGCAAATGCAAGAAATGATGATATGGTATTTAGTCCTGATGGAAAATATTTTGCTGCATCAATAGGCGCTAAGACAGCGGAAGTCTGGCCCTTATCTTCTAGTATACAAAAGTTTAAAAGGATCAATGTTCAGGTAGGAATACATGGGATTGCTCTTAGCCCAAATGGTAAGTACCTAGCTGTTGGCGATCAAGGTGGAAACCTAAAAATAATAGAGGTTTCGACTGGCAAGGAATTTGCAAGCATGATACATAGTTTTCCAACTTGGATAGGGAAAGTAGCTTTTAGTCCAGATGGAAAATATATCGCGGCTGTGGGTTGGGGTAATCACAAACTGGTGATCGTTTACGAAGTGCCTGAGCCATCATTGTGTAGAGAAAAATCTTGCCAACTTAAAGAAACTGCACGCATGATCCACGAACATAATGCCTCAAATTTAGTTTTTAGTCCAAGTGGAAAGTATCTAGCGACCGAAGAATATACCTGGGAACCTTCAGAATGGCGTACTGTTAAGGTATGGGAAGCAACGAGTCCTCCTGAAGTTTTACGTACAGAAATTAATGAGCATTTAGAATCAATTAGTTGGGCTAATAATGGCTTGGAAATAGTTGCTTATACAAACAAAACAAAAATAACTAAAAGAGTAATTGGTGATCTTGATACTGGACAAGAATCTCTACAGATTCAACCTAGAAGTGAAACAGATTATGTTGAGGTGTCGCCAGAAAAATTTCTTATCTCTGATAGTCAAAATAATCTAGGGGGGAAAAATATAAAACTCATAGGTCGTGAAAACGCAAAACCTGTGAAATTAACTCCAGAATTCCTAATACGAGTTTCCGACTGTAGCGATAATATATGCTTAAGATCTGCTTTCAAGTTGAGTTCTAGAGGCGAATATCTTGTTGGATTTGGTGGCGATGAAGGTGGTGATGCCTCTCGAGATACATCTGGTGTTATAAAACTGTGGGAAGTATCTAGAAATAATCCTCAAGAAATTTTTCTTCAAACATTTCCCAGAGTAGTGTATCGAGTGATTTTTAGTCCAGATGAGAAATACTTTGCAGCAGTAATTGGTGATGGAACCTCTAGAATTTGGGATTTGAGTACTCGCCCTCCTCAAGAAATTGAGCGTCTCCAATTTAAGGATATCTTTCCTCAAGAGATTGCTTTTAGCCCGGACGGTAAGCATTTTGTTACAGCTAGTAATACTGACACATCTCAGCAATCTAAAGGTATTGTTCAGGTATGGTTGAGACGACCAAAAGATTTAACTACTGAGGCTTGCAAACGTTTAAGCCGTAACCTCACACCCGACGAATGGCAACAATATTTGGGTACAGGGAACCCTATTATCGATCCATTATTTTCTTGGCTTTATCAAATTTTTCCCACTTGTCCCAAACTTGGAATAAGTGAAATTGAACAGAAGGGAGAAATCACTAGAGGCGATAAAATTCTAGTACCAACTGCTGTAAATCCTGATAAACAAGCTGGGGTGGAAGCTATTGCTGCTGGTAACTTTACTACTGCTATCAAACATCTGGAAGCCTCTTTGAAAAGCAACCCCAACGACCCAGAAGCCAAAATTTATCTAAACAATGCCCAAATTGGCAATCAAAAATCCTACACGATCGCAGTATCCGTTCCTATTAGCGATATCAACGGTTCTTTAGAAATCCTGCGGGGAGTAGCTCAAGCTCAAGACGACTTTAACAAATGGGCAAAGACACAGCAGGGTATCATACCAATACAAGTGTTAATTGCTGACGATCGCAACGATCCAAAAATCGCCCAAGAAATTGCAAAACAACTTGCGAATAATCCCGATGTTCTTGGAGTAGTAGGACACTTTTCCAGCAGCGTCACCAGGGAAGCCTCCCAAGTTTACAATGATAAAAAATTGGTGGCAATTTCTCCAGTCAGTACCTCTGTGCAATTATCAGATGTCCTTGGTAAATACGTTTTTCGTACTGTTCCTAATGACAAAGTAGCTGCGGAAAAGTTAGCTGATTATACGCTTAACTCCTTAAAAAAGCAGAAAACTGTCTTGTTTTATAATTCCCAAAGCGAGTATAGCTGCTCCCTCGCCTCCGAATTTACAACTGCTTTTTCTGGAGAAATAGGAAAACAATTAGAGCGTGACTGCTCCAAGTATGGAACTAGCTCTGCCACTTCTGCGGAAAAACAACAAGGACAAATATTGAAAGAAATTGACTTATCCAATCCTGATTTTGATGCTACAAAGAGTCTTGAAGGACTCGATCAAAATACCGTACTGGTTTTACTAGCAGACACCAGCAAACTCAATCAATCTTTTGAAATTTTAAAAGCCAATAAAGGGCAGTTGCCTATCTTAGCGGGAGACGATCTCTATGGGTCTACCTTCTTAGAAAAAGCTGGAAAACAGGCGCTCGGTATGGTTGTTGCAATTCCTTGGCATATTGAAAATAATCGTGAGTCACGCTTTTCGGCCGCCTCTAAAAACCTTTGGGGAGATCGAGATATTAACTGGCGAACTGTTACCGCTTACGATGCAGCAAAAGCTTTGATTGCAGCTATCAAGCAACATCCCGACCGCAAAGAAATCGCTAAAATTCTCCATTCCAATACCTTTCCTGCTCAGGGGGCAATCGAACCAGTACAGTTTTTACCATCGGGCGATCGCGAAGGAAATATTATCGAACTTGTGAAGATTCAGCCTGGCTCTAATTCCGGCTACGGCTATGATTTTGTTCCCGTTGAGAATAACACTAACTCAAACCAGGTCACTAAACCAAAAACCTCTAAATAGGTAAGGTTAGGGTCGAATCAAGGCGATCGCCAAAATCATTCTACTTTAATCATATCCAAACACTCAAGAATCATTATGTTAACCATTCTGTTACCTTGCCATTGGCACTGGCGAAGATCGCCTTCCTAAAAAGCGATCTTGCAACACAAAAACACACTCTAAAAAGGAAATTAACAATGGTATTAAAAATCAATCGCAAACGCTCTGAAACCTTGCAGCATAACCATACCCACTGCACTGCAAATATTGGTTTCACAAAAGAAGAAATCGAGCAGTTTAGTTGGGGAACGCGAGGTCTTTTTGAACAACTTCCTGGTAGTGGAGTTGGGTATGAATGTTACGGCCCCGTAGAGCATCGCTACGGTCGTCCCGAAGCGATCGAGGCTCTCAAATATGTCTGTAATGAGTGGGCAAAACGATATCCCAGACCTCGCATTGGCATCGGAGATATCAGTACGGCAGAAGGTCCTACACCAGGCCACAGTTCTCACGAACACGGAATTGATGTTGATATTGCTCTTGTTGCTAAAACTGATGCAGAAATTGGACTTACTTGGCACGATGCTGAATACTCTCCTCAGCGCACTCAAGAATTGGTGGATTTATTTTACAATAATCCTATTTTGCCTATTCGGGTAATTCTCTTCAACGATCCAGAAATTACAGGGGTACAATTTTGCGAAGGACACCACAATCACCTTCATGTCAGTTTCGTTTTACCTGGGATTGATTCAGCCCCCTACAGCAGCGATCGAGATGGGGATTTGCGATTGGTTATCCCACCGATGCAGGGAGAAAGAGTTCGCAAACTGCAAGAAAATTTAGCGAACGTTGGAATTTCAGTTACAGCAGATGGTATCTTTGGCGAGCAAACTGATGCCGCAGTCCGAAAATTTCAGGTCGATCGAAATTTGCAAGTCGATGGAATTGCCGGATTTGTAACCCAAACTAAACTAGCAGAGTTAAGCTCCGGACAGTCTCGCGGAGTTTCTAGCGAACCATCCAATCTGAAACTCCAAGATGTAATTGACCAAAAGCGATCGATTCCTTTTGATGATATTAACTCTGGGGTTTTTGTTGACGATCGACTGTTTTGTGCAGAAATTCAAACCATCCTGCGCGCTAATCATCTTTTAGAAGTTGTCGATGGTATTTATGGCTCTAAAACGCAAGAAGCCTTACGGAATTTTAAAGCCACCCGTCAACTTGATGGCGGGGATGTGTTAGGGGCAACAACCGCTAAAGCTTTACTGGATGCCAAGCAGGGTGCTGGAAAGTTACCTGATTGGAAAGGTGGTGATAATAAACAAGCGGCGGTGCAGGCAATTATCAAAGAAGCTCATCGCCAAGGTATTGCGTCTCAAGCTCAAATTGCTTACATTCTCGCCACCGTTCAGCATGAAACAGCAGATAGTTTTCAACCCGTGCGAGAATCCTATTATTTGGGCGAACCAGAAGCAGAAAACCACCGTAAAACTCTAGATTATTATCCATTCTACGGACGGGGCTACGTGCAACTAACCCTCCTGGGTAATTATCGCAAATATTCGGATTTGCTATCCCAAGACTTGGTTAACAATCCGGATCTTGTGATGCTTCCAGATATTTCACTCTTTATCCTAGTTCATGGCATGAAATGGGGGGTCTTTACGGGTATGAAGCTGGATGATTATATTTCGGAAAGCAGTGTGGATTTCTGGAGTGCGCGTAAAATTATCAATGGCACTGACCAGGCAGAAAAGGTTCAAAGTTATGCTATGAATTGGCAAACCCAATTAGGGTAGAACTTGGGGCGATCGCAACTCAACAATCTACCTTGAATTTAAGCTTGACTTTGATAGCTATTGGGTCAAGCTATTAAAGCGTCTTGGTAGTGTGTGACCGTAGTGCGCGATCTCCCAAAACTTCCTCACAACAGTAAGCTGAAAAATAGTCGCAGACTGTGGTAGGATTTTGTGCTGTAACTGAAACCACAGCCCCTAGACAAACCATAAGTAAAGCAGTAGCCCGGATTTTCAACTGTTTGGCTTTCATACTTAAGCAGTCCATATTAAGTCATTTTAGAGAAGTTTGAAATTGAGACGGTGTTGCTTGTGGGCGATTGCAAGGAAAAAGGCAGCAGTCGATGCGATCACGGAATTTCCAGCAACGGTTTCAGCAATTAATAACGTCCAGTGAAACCTCGGCGGTTGCTATAATTCCAAATAATCAAATCAAGATTAAGCGTGTCACCAGCAAACTCTCAACAACAAACGCCTCTATTAGATGCCTTGCGCGATCGCATAAATCACCCGCACGCCCCATTCTACGCCCCCGGACATAAAGGCGGACAAGGAATCTCTCAACCCCTAATTGACTTATTCGGTGCGACAGTATTTAGATCGGATTTGCCCGAATTGCCGGAGTTAGACAATCTCTTTAACCCAGAAGGTGCAATTGCCGAAGCTCAAGACTTAGCCGCCGCAGCTTTTGGAGCCCAATCAACTCGGTTTTTGGCAAACGGTTCGACTTGCGGAATTATCGCCGCCATCTTAGCAACTTGCGGCCCCGGCGATAAAATTATCTTGCCTCGAAATATCCACTCCTCCGCGATTTCAGGTTTAATTTTATCCGGTGCAATTCCAATTTTTGTCAATCCAGAGTACAACCCGGATTGGGATATTGCCAACAGCATCACCCCAGAAGCCACAGCCGCAGCATTAGAACAACATCCCGACGCCAAAGCAGTAATGATAGTTTATCCAACCTATCACGGCGTCTGCGGGGATGTGCGGGCGATCGCCAAAATTACCCATCAATACAACATACCGTTATTAGTAGACGAAGCCCACGGCGCGCACTTTAACTTTCATCCAAACTTGCCAGAACCAGCACTATCAGCAGGTGCCGATTTAACAGTACAATCAATCCACAAAACCCTGGGTGCAATGACGCAAGCATCGATGCTGCACGTCAAGGGCGATCGCATAGATATCCAAAAAATAAATAAAGCATTGCAGCTAGTACAATCTACCAGTCCGAGTTACATACTATTAGCATCATTAGACGCCGCCCGCCAACAAATCGCACTCCACGGCAAAGAGTTAATGGCGCAAACTTTACAGCTAGCAGAAAAAGCGCGATCGCGCATCAGTCAAATTCCCGGCTTATCAGTTTTAGAACCGTTAAATACACCGGGTTTTGCAGCATTAGATCGAACCAGACTAACAGTAAAAGTATCCGAGTTAGGAATCACAGGATTTACAGCCGATGAAATTCTGCACTCTCAACTCGGTGTCACGGCAGAATTACCAATGCCGCAACATCTAACATTTATTATCAGCTTGGGAAATACAGAATCAGATATTGACAATTTAGTTAAAGCTTGTACTCTTTTAGAAGGAAGAAGGAAGAAGGAAGAAGGAAGTTCGGCAACGAACACTGTACAAGATGTAACGGATGTCAGGAAGAAGGAAGAAGTCCGAAAGAAGAAGTCCGAGAGAAGAAGTCCGATGTCCGATGGAAGATTTGCCCACTCTCCCACTCTCCCACTCTCCCCCTCTCCCCCTCTCATCTCCCCCCGCGAGGCCTTCTTTTTCCCAGCGGAAACAGTACCCGCAGACAAAGCAGTCGATCGCCTGTGCGCCGAACTCATATGTCCCTATCCCCCAGGAATACCAATCCTGATGCCCGGTGAAATCATTACCCCAGCAGCCGTTGACTACCTGCAACAAATCCTTGCCGCCGGCGGCAAAATCACAGGTTGTAGCGATAGAAACCTCCAAACTCTCAAGGTTGTGCGACAGTAAATATTAAGGCTTGGGGGAAATTGGGAGAATTTCTACTTCTTCCGCGAGTTCCAACTTCGGTCTTTCTTCAATCAAAAATCAAAAATCAAAAATATAACTATGCTTTGGCCCTACGTCACTCCAGGCATCCCGGATGACTTATTTGAACGTTTACCGGGAATTCCCATGAGTAAGCGAGAAGTCCGACTGCTGTTAATCTCCCACCTGCGGCTGCAAGCAGATTCAGTCGTGTGGGACATCGGTGCAGGTACTGGTACGATCGCCGTAGAAACAGGTTTGCTGTGTCCTAAAGGTCGGATTATCGCCGTCGAAAGAGACGAAGAAGTAGCAAGCTTGATTCGCAGAAATTGCGATCGATTCGAACTCAACAACGTAGAAGTCATAGAAGGCAGTGCCCCGGAATGCCTTGCAAACCTGCCCCAACCCCCCCACCGAGTCTGCATCGAAGGAGGTCGCCCCATTAAAGCCATTCTCAAAGAAGTCTGGCGGTACTTGCAACCGCACGGTAGAGTTGTGGCCACAGCCTCGAATTTAGAGAATCTTTACGCCCTTTCCGAAGGGTTCGCCGAATTGCAAGTCCGCAACATCGAAGTAGTCCAGTCCGCCGTCAACCGCTTGGAGACTCGCGGCCTGAGTCAAACCTTTGCCGCCGTCAATCCCATATTTATTCTCAGCGGCGAAAAGCTCGATTAGAAGGAAGAAGAAGGCACGACACGAATTTTGACACGGATACACGAATTAATTCTGTAATTCTTAATCTTTTTTAAGTTCACTTAACCTTCATACTTAAGAATAGGGGCCACCATAGCTGGATTGACCGCCTGACTGGAGATATTGGATAACGGATGGGGGATGGGGGTTATTTGTGCAAGGGATCAACTCGTGCTCTAGAAAAATCCAAAATCTCAAATCCAAAATCCAAAATCTCAAATCGAATTACCCACCGCCGTCTGCAAGAGAAATTCATTTTATGCCTTGGTCTCGTATCCTGAGTGGAATAGTTGCGATCGTCCTTGCTTTGGGAATGATTATTTTGGGCGGATGGTACTTCACCGTCGGCTTTGGGGTCATCGTCTACCTAGGGCAATTGGAATATTTTCAATTAGCCAGGGCTAAAGGCATTGCACCCGCTGCCAAAACTACCTTAGCAGTCAGTCAAGGCCTGTTAATTACTGCTGCCCTAGCACCGCAACTCGTAGACGCCATGTTCCCCCTAGCGGGAACCTTAATCTGTTTCTACCTGTTATTCCAACCTAAATTATCGACGATTGCCGATATTGCCTCCTCAGTTTTAGGATTGTTCTACGGCGGTTATTTGCCCAGCTATTGGGTACGGCTGCGAGTCGGCCTCGACCCAGCCAATCTTGCTACAACCCAACTTTCGCAAGCAGTAGCAAGCAATTTGCCGGTTAACATTTACCCGTCCCCGTCTTGGACAAATTCCAGCCACATATCTTTAGGATTGACTTCGCTGCTGCTGGCTTTCTTCTGCATCTGGGCCGCTGACATTGGGGCTTATTTTGTCGGCAAATTCTTCGGCCGCACTAGCCTGTCCCACATCAGCCCCAAAAAAACAGTTGAAGGTGCCGTGTTTGGAGTTTGCGGCAGCATCGCCGTGGCAGCCGCTGGGTCTTGGTATTTACACTGGCCGGGGTGGCCGTATACTGGGGCTGCTTTTGGTCTGTTGATTGGGGTTGCTAGCCTGTTGGGAGATTTAACTGAGTCGATGATGAAGCGAGACGCCGGCGTTAAGGATTCGGGGCAGTTGATCCCCGGTCACGGCGGCATTCTCGATCGCACCGACAGTTATGTTTTTACCGCACCCTTAGTCTACTATTTTGTGACTTTATTTTTGCCCGCGATCGACTCTTTTTTAATTAATCGGTAATTGGAAATTGGGAATTGGGAATTGGGCATGGGGAATTGGGCATGGGAAATTGGGCATGGGGTATGTATTCCCAGGCTATACCGAAGAACCTGGTTAAAGCCAACTGTCAACAGTCAACTAACTAAGGCAAAACTCTAATTCCTCCCCGACACACAATCTCCCCCTGACTCAAAATCAATTCTTCAATCTCAACTTCCGGCCCAAAATCAATTTTAAAACCATTGAAATCACTGCTCTTTAATTCTCCATCCATTTCGATTTCTGGTGATTCAAACATCAATTCGCGACCGCTGGCTATCCGCAAACCCGTCCGCAATACCAAGGGAATTTGCCTACCCCCAGCGCGCAAAATTGCAGCCGAAAGCGTCAACAAACCCGCCTTAATTGCAATCTGCGAATTTTGCAACTTCAGCGACTGTTCCCTATCTGTCAGTGGCAGCATTGGCAGCAAAAATTCGCTTAAAGCATCAGCCAGCAAAGGCGCTTTCAGCGACGCATTCAAATCCGCTTGGCTAAGCCTCAAAACGCCTGCCACGGGAACGGATTCCAGGAGGCGCAGGGGTTGGCCTTTGAGAGCTTGACCGAGGTTGATGCGAATGCCGCAGCCCTCTATGGCAACTTCAGTTAGGTGTAGTCCTTTATACACAGCACCGCGAGCGGCAGCCGTGACTTTGGGGATCGCACCGCTGAAGATTTGTCGATCGCTCCCCTCAATTTTCACCTTCAACTCGTCCACCTGCTGAACTTGCGATCGCAGCCACAACTGCACAGCCGGAGACAGCACTGCGCTCGCGATCCGGCTGCCTGGGCTCGCCGAAGGTCTCCCGGGTTCCTCGCCGAGATTAACAGTCCCACCACAGCCACCAGCGGTATCTCTATTGTCAAATTGAAGAGAGTTTCGATCAACAGTCATAAACAATTTCAGAATATAAACCTTAATATTCAAGCACATAAATTTAACTAGAACTTGCACATCCAGCCTCAAAAACCCGGTTTCTGCACAAATATACGGCTATCAACCTCTGATTTTCGTGAGAAACCGGGTTGATGAACACAAGTCCGATTAACTCCAAAATCAAGCATCAATCTGGCATCAGCAACGCCAGAAGCAGAAAAATTCTCAGCTTTCTCCCCTTGGGATATTGGGGTAGTTCACGAGTTGTGCGATCCCGATGAAAAATTCGCGATCTAGCGTATAAATTTAACCAGGAGTACGGGATTTATGGTAGTGTTGGTTTATGGTCGGGTCAGACCCAAACCTTTCAAACCAGCCGCAAACCAACGGTGCAAACCTGTGCCTGCCGCGAGTCTTTTCGTCGTAGTTTTTGCACAGCATTCAGGGTAATGCCATCAGGACAATCTGCACCGGGCACAAGGACAATCTGCACTCTTGCCGGGCGTCCTGTAATAATTGGTCAGCATTATAATTTATTCCCAACCAGGAATTGAGCATTGCTAGTACGGTTAATCAATTAACCGTGTCGTGTTTCCTCCCCACCGTTCGCTCGTTGGGGATTTCCACACTCCCGTCATGTCTGATGAAAGGCTGCAAAAAATCCTCGCCCAGTGGGGCATTGCCTCTCGCCGTCTTGCAGAACAGATGATTGTAGCTGGACGAGTCCGAGTTAATGGCAATATTGTTCGCTTAGGAGAAAAAGCGAATCCCGATCGCGATCTCATCCAAGTCGATGGAATCCCGGTGAAACCAACGGATCGACCCGCAAAGGTCTATCTGTTGCTCAACAAACCGGCAGGCGTAGTTTCTACTTGCAGCGATCCAAGGGCCCGATCAAAAGTTCTCGACTTGCTGCCACCCCAACTGCGCTCCGGTCAAGGCATCCACCCCGTAGGACGCTTAGATGCAGATTCCACCGGCGCCCTCTTGCTCACCAATGATGGTAAGCTGACATTTTGTTTGACCCATCCGCGTCACTCGATCGCCAAAACTTATCAGGTTTGGGTGAGCGGCGATCCCCCGGAACCCATACTACAAACGTGGCGTCAGGGCATCATCTTGTCCGGCAGAAAAACTTTGCCCGCGAAAGTTAAAGTTCTCGATCGCGCGCGAGACCAAACTCTGTTAGAAGTCATTCTATCAGAAGGCAGAAACCGACAGATTCGGCGAACGGCCGAACAGTTGGGATATCCCGTGGTGCGCCTGCACCGCACAGCCATCGGCCCGATTCAATTGCAGCGGCCCGGTTCGCCAATATTGCCACCCGGCTGCTGCCGACCCCTAGAAGATGCGGAAATTATTTATTTATGGAATCTAGTCAACCTAACATCAATAAGCGTGCCAGTAAATTCCCAGGAGCACAGCATATGACAAAGAATTTATTGTTTTTATTCTTCAAAACCACTAAGCAGAAACTGCACTCCCAAGAGCCAGAAACAGCTCAAAAGAAGCTAGCGGAAATAGGAACTCAACTCCGCCAGTACCGCGAACAGCAGTCGATTTGTTTGGACAAAGTAGCCGTGGTAACAATGATTCGGCGGAATCTACTGCAAGCCATCGAGGACGGTCAACTAGACCAACTTCCCGAACCCGTCTACACTCAGGGTTTGATCAAGCGCTACGCTGAAGCAATGGGTTTGGACGGAACTCAGTTTGCCGACTTTTTCCCGATCGAACCGCCACCCCGATCGAGAACCAAGCTATCCTGGCAAGATGGGCCTCAGTTGCGGCCGATGCACCTCTACCTGTTTTACACATTTCTAATTATCTGTTCGGTCAATGTCTTATCTCAGTTGATGAGCGGTTCTGTTACCGCAAAAAACGGTGCCGGAGCCGAAGAACTAGCACTTGGGCAGCAAGAAAAAGCTCGTTTAGCTGCTGAGGCATCAAGAGCCTCACAAAATCAGAAACCGGATAGTTACGAGACTGTCGAAGCAGTAAGAACCGGTCAAAATTTAAATAAATCTGGCCATAAACCAGTAATGGTTAGCGTCACTTTTAAAGCAGAATCGTGGATGCAGGTTGAAGTCGACGGTAAAACAGAGTTTGAGGGAACTTTGCCGACCGGAACCGTTCGCACTTGGGAGGCTCAAAAGCAATTAGTAGTGGTAGCAGGTAACGCCGGCGGGGTAATGGTTGCTCTTAATAACGGACAAGCCGAACCACTCGGAGCTCCTGGAGTCGCCAAAGAAGTTGTTTTTAAAGCAAACGAACTCAAGCCTTCAGCACCGCCCAAGAATGAAGGTTGAGTGTTAATTGGTAATTGTTAATGGGTAATAGGTAATAGCGGGCAGTCCACAGAGTTTAATTAGAATGTCGGGAGCATCTCTTTTTTGGAAAAACACTTCTTCTGGCTCCTTCCTTCTTCCTCAAAACTCCAATTTTGGGCTGGGCTTCTTTCATTGAGATGCTCCCACAATGTCCGTCTTGATGCACTCATTACCAATTACCAATTACCAATTCTATCAAACCCGGTTGCATCGGAATAGTCAACTCCAGTCAACAGTCAAGAATCACGGATGGTGCAAGCGTAATTGATATCATTCATCTGCGTTAATCTGTGTTTATCTGCCCTCATCTGCGGTTAAAAAAAGAGAATTTCTGAACCGCAGATGACAACGGATTGACGCTGATTTACGCAGATCAAGAGTATAGAGATAGGAATAATTCCGATGTTAACAGATTTCATATTACCCATTAACAATTACAAATTACCCACTACCAATTACAAATTACCCCTTACCCCCCATCAATGTTTATTAGGAGCGCGGCCGGAGATGTAAGTCATGGTTTTGAGCCGATCGCGCACTTCCCAATTCAAAGCTTCGGGTCGATACCGCCAGCCCCAATTTCCCTCTGGTTTCCCCGGAAAATTCATCCGCGCGTCAGTATCTAAACCCAACAAATCTTGAAAGGGAACAATTGCCAAATTAGCAATAGAAATCCAGCCCATGCGGATTAAAGACCAGTGAATGCCTTGGGGATCGATGCAGCCCAAATAACGTAAAACCTCATCTCTTTCGTAGTGTTGCAGTTGATTGAACCAGCCGACAGTCGTGTCGTTGTCGTGGGTGCCCGTGTAAACTACGCAGTTGCGATCGTAGTTGAAAGGCAAAAAAGGATCGCCCGGGCCCGCGCCGAAAGCAAACTGCAAAATCTTCATTCCTGGAAACTCGTATCGATCGCGCAAAGCTTCCACTTCTGGAGTAATTACCCCTAAATCTTCAGCGATAATCGGCAAGTTGCCAAACTTCTCGTTAATTAGATCCAACAAAGCTGTTCCCGGCGCTTTAATCCACTCTCCCTCGATCGCAGTTTCTTGTCCGCGCTTCACCGCCCAGTAAGCCTCAAATCCTCGAAAGTGGTCGATCCGAGTCACGTCTACATAAGCGAAAATCGCTTCAAAACGCTCAACCCACCACTCGAAATTATTTGCTTGCAACTTCTCCCAATTGTATACGGGGTTGCCCCACAATTGACCTGTATTGCTGAAGTAATCTGGGGGAACTCCTGCCATTAAAGCTGCTTCTCCGGTGGCTTCATCCAAGCAGAATATTTCTGGATGAGACCACACATCCGCGCTGTCGTGAGCTACATAAATCGGAATGTCGCCAATAATTTTAATGTCCCGCAGGTTAGCATAGCGTTTCAACTCCGTCCATTGGCGAAAAAACTCAAACTGAACGTATTTGTAGTAATAAATCTCAGCATTTAGCTGCTGACGCCACTTCTCTACTGACTCTGGTTTTCGACGGGCAATTTCTGGTTCCCAATTGTTCCAGCTAACACCGCCAAAGTGATCTTTTAGTGCCATAAATAAGGCGTAATCTTCCAGCCAATTCTCTTTGCTTTGGCAAAAACCTGAGAATTCTTTTTGCTGGATCGGAGATGCTTTGGCTTTGAAGTTTTCGCAAGCTTTTTTGAGCAAAGGCACTTTCAGCGCGATCGCCCGATCAAAGTCTACATAATCCAGCGGAAATTCTGGCAAATTAGCGAAGTCTTCATCTGCAAGCAGTTGCTGATCTCGCAGCAGTTCTGGGTTAATCAGCAGCGGATTTCCCGCCATTGCTGAATAGCACGAATAAGGAGAATTGCCGTATCCTGTCGGGCCCAGTGGCAATAGCTGCCAGTATTGCTGATCACTCTCTACTAAAAAGTCAATAAAGCGATATGCTTCTATTCCCATGTCCCCAATGCCAAATCGACTGGGAAAGGATGTGGGGTGGAGTAGAATGCCGCTTGATCGGGGAAAAAGCATAATCTATCTAAAGATATAGGAATTTAACATTGACAATTTGACCTATCTTCCCTACTAATTAAACTTCGTAGTTTTGAGGGAGATTCTCAGGGCAAATTCTTTTGTGATTGTCTCATATTTTCTGCGATAACGTGCTTACCAAATATTTTTATAACACTCTACTCACAAGTCCTGAGTAGAAAGGAAAACATCACAATCTGAAGTTATGCGATCGCCCTGCTTTCACAGCTAGGTTTTTTTACCCAGGCTCGTTTGCTGCAACAAAGTATTTTGCTTGAGCGTACCCGGTTTCTGCTTAATCTTTAAATATACTTTTCTTTTGTTTTCGCCCCCTCTCTCTGCAGTCGTAAATTGCCCGCCAACAATCAGCCATCACTTAAGCAGAGCCAATGCACAAATTAGCCGGCTGTTTTGTATCTCAAAAAACAGCCGGCTGCGAAATTACTGGTGATAATGCTTAGTTCACGCTTGCTTGTTCAACAATTTCTGCACTTGTTTGAGAGCTATAGCGCCGACGTTGTAAGCAGCCCAGCCGCCCGCCAACAATACGGGCATCAATACTATTAGTATGCGGAAGTCAAAATCCATGAGTTCTCCTCCTAAAGTTTTTTAACAAATTCTCATAATCTATTTGTATCTCATTTTGTCGCCATTCTCCTGACTCTTTAACCAAATATTCGGGATACACAGGAGGACATCGCTCCGCAAGAATTGAGAGCGAAAGCGAAACTCCTAGGCGGACGATCGGCATTCGCTGCACTAATTATCCCACAATCTGTTTGGCAATCCCTTCCACCACCTTAGTTAGAGGGTCGTTAGGGAAGTGCAGCGCAAACACCCCCTTGCTGGCGAGCAGCATCATCTTGTCGCTGTGGGGCAGTACCCCTGCCACTGGGATTTTGTAAATACTCTCTACTTGCTGCTTCAAATCCTCGAAATCCAGCGATTCTGGGGCTTTATTAATCGTCATCAAAATCTTGGGAACTTCTAATTTGCGGGCCACATCTACCGTGACAGCCGTTCCCTGAAAATCTTGCTGATCCGGACGCAGAATCAGCAGCAGGATGTCGGAAATGGTGATGCTGAGGAGGGTTTCTTCGTTGAGCCCCGGGTGCGTGTCTATAAATAGGTAGTCTAAGTTCAAAACCTCAATCAGTTCTTGAAAGCCGTCGGTAAGCAGTCCCACATCGTAGCCTTCCCGCAAAACTCGCGCTATCTCCCCTGCTTTAATGCTCGAAGGAATCAGGTAGAGGCTGCCGTTACTGGCTAATTTTGGCAGTAGCGAACTCACATTGTAGGCCGTATCCGCGATCGGACACCGGCCCCACAGGTAATCGTTCAGGCAGCGATCCATGTTGCTCTCGCTGAAACCGAACAGCACATGAATCCCTGGTGATTGAATGTCTGTGTCCACAATGGCGACCCGATTTCCGCTGCGAGCGATAATAGATGCCAGGTTTGCTGTCGTGTTCGATTTGCCAGTTCCGCCCCGGTAAGAGTGGACAGAGATGATTTTGGACATGATCTGCGTAGGAGGGTAAGAAACGGGGAGAACTCATTATGATGCAATTTTCGATGCATTCTAGTTCTCTGTCATTCTTCCTTGCCCCCCAAATCCTCCTTATCTGTTAAACTATCAATTTTTTCATCTTTTATCATCTTTTGGGCGCCCCTGCGCTGCCGCATCTGTTTGGCTTTGGTTTGCAAATCGCTGAACTCGTCATCATGTTTAGTTTCGGCTGAACTAGCACCACAACGGGTATCGTTCGGGACACCCGTTGGAGAACCGCTTTCCGATTCAGTCACGGTGGCGCGCTGCTTCTGGTGTTTGGATTTTTCCTGCAACTGAGCTAGGTATTCGTCTTTCTGACTTTCGACCTTGGGAATATCTGGGGTAATGGCAATTATTTCTTGAGGTTCGGAAGGTGCTTTTTCACAGGTTTCTTGTTTGCTAATCCTCAGTTTATCTTTCTTTTGCTGCAATTCTTTAAAGAAATCAGATTCTGTGATTTCTGCGACTTGCTGTTCTTTTTTGGCTTGGTCTATTTCGATTTTGAAGACTTGTTTAACTCGATCGCTAATTGCTTTCCCGTATCCGGCTTTATTAAATCTTTCTGCTGATACAATGCTACCGCCAGTTAAGATTAATGCCAAGGCTGGCGCTGCCACAGGCACCCACCCTCCCAACAGAAAAATCCCAAAGCTAATCGCGCAACACCCGGACAGCACTGCTCCGAATGTCACCGTCAACTTCGCTGGGTGAGCCATCCGCGATGCCAACGTTCCTCCGACAATTGACCATGCCGAAATCCACAGGATTTCTGCCCATTCCGGCCAAAACCACAACATCGGTCTGTTGTCTAAAACGGCACTCAAAATTTGGCTGACTACTTGTGCGTGTGCCACGATACCAGGCATGAATTGGTTGCTTTGCTGTCGCCCACTGTAAGGAGTATAAAAGAAATCTTTAACGGTTTCTGTGGTGTAACCGATGAGCACTATTTTATCTTTAACTAAATTCGGGTCAACTTTCCCTTCTAAAACATCGGTGATTCTGACTTGGTTTGCGACTTGCTGCTTGGAACGATAGTTAATTAATATTTGATATCCCCTGACATCGGCATTTTTGTATCCTCCGTCATTGCTCGCTAGTTGTTTTAATTGGGTTTTTCCCAGCCATAAAGATTGATCGGGTGCAAGTTGGGGAGAGATTTTTTGCCCTTGCAGGTAGCGGAGTGCTAGCTGGAGGTTGAAGGAATATAAAACTTGAGAATCGTCATTGCAAAGATGTTTTTGGGCCGAGGAGTTGCCCTCAATTGTCGGTGGTTTCATAAATAATAAAGCCCTGCGGAGTATGCCACCCGGATCGACTCCGAAATCTGCAAATCCCACCCGGTTTTCTGGCAGCCCCGGCGCAGGCGGAGAACCTGGATTGTCGGGGTTCCCGTCGGTGACTAAACATACCCCGATAATGCGATCGCTTTTTTGTAAAATTTTAGTTAATTCCTCGCGCCCGTCTCCTAATGGTACGTCTCGCAGTACATCTAAACCGATGACTGCCGGCTGCATTTTGTCGAGTTTTTGTAAGATTTCAGCTATTTTGCGATCGGATATTGGCCACTCTTTCAGTTTCTGAATGTCTGCTTCGGTAATCCCGACAACTAGCAAACGCGAGTCTGGCTGTTCATCGGGACGCCACCTCACCATTTGGTCGTAAGCGCTTAATTCTACTGGTTCGAGTATTCCTAGCTGTCTGGCCCCCATCAAGGATAATGTTACTGCCGCGCTGGCAAGTAATACAGACTTAGCCAATGCTAGTGATGGTTTATACATTTGACTCAATTGAGCCACTGTCGATCGAATGTTGTTAGATATTTTATTCATTATCCCAGCATAAAAGTTTGACTCGTTTCTGGAACAGCAGTTGTTTCACATTTTCCGCCTGCTGGAGGCTTCCTCCATCTTAGAACACTCGGAAACTGCGACCACTTTGTTACAAAATTTTACAGTACATAGCGAGCAACTGTATCCAATGATACTGGCAGCCTAGGCAACCTGATTTTTCCGACAGAGAATCCCCTTGCCGCTCGAATTAATAAATGTTATTGATGATATGTCAAGGTATAAATTGTGTATCTGCGCCCTCGACTAGCAGCTCAAAAATATTTGTTGCCATCAGCCAATGCCTGTGTTTGGAATTATAGTGAAAGGTACAACAAAATGAAACGTTTTCTACATCGGGCTACACTTGCGGTCGCCGTATCTGCGATCGCAGCTACCGTACCCAGTTCACTTACACCGATGCGCGCACAATCTCAGCCGCTTCTACTGAGTCAAAATGTTAATTTCAAGCCTCCCGACGTAACAGCCCCGGCCGGCCGACAAGGAGGGACACATCGTGGCAACAAGCTTTGTCCAGCGGGTTTATCTATTACTCCTTTAGTGCCTCCAACTAATATCGGTTTAACCTTAACAGATTCTCCCACAATTTTTGTCTATATTCCTAACACCACGCCCGAAATAGAGTTTACTTTGCTCAACGAAAAGGAGGACAAAGTGGTCTACGAAAAAACCTTTAAACTAGACAAATCAGGGATTGTTGGAGTTAGTATTCCGGCTACCGTCGACAACAACAAATCCCTTGAAGTTGGCAAGCGATACGTATGGTCATTTTCGATGGTTTGCGACCCCGAAGACCGATCGGCGGATTTAGTTGTTAAAGGGTTCGTGCAGCGAATTGAACCGCAGGCAACTCTCAAGAGCGATTTGGCAAATCCCGACCCGATGACTAGGCTCAACGTTTATGCTCAAAATGGGATTTGGTACGAAACTCTCGCTACTTTAGCCCAAATGCGGCGTCAAACACCGGGGGATGTGAAGCTGACGGCCAAGTGGACGCAATTATTGCAGTCCCAAGGACTCGAATCTGTTGCAGCTCAACCACTGGTTGCGCCTCTTTAAATCTCGCTATTTCTAGAAATTTTGTCGGTCTGCCGATGGCGATGTGAAAATTGACCCATTTAGTTGATCGCGCCCGGGGCTAAAACTCCGGGTTAACATTTAGAGATACGCTCTATAAATATTTCTACAAGTTGGTGAAAAAATGAAACGTTTTATACATTTTACTGCACTGGCGATGACTGTATTGGCGATCGCCGTTACTCTCCCCAGTTTGCTGACACCGATGCAGGCTGTGCCTGCACCCATTGTGCTGAGTCAGAATGTTAATTTTACACCTCCCGATGTAACAGCCCCCGACAATCGGCAAGGGGGAACGCATCGAGGCTGTAAGTTACGGGATGGTTTATTCATTACTCCCTTAATACCTGAAAGCAATATTGGCTTAACCATAACAGAGTCGCCAACATTTTTTGTATATGTTTCTCAACCGGCGGCTCAAGTAGAGTTTATTTTGCTAAACGCAGATGAATCCGAAGTAGTCTACGAAACTACTTTAAAAAATGACAAAGCCGGAATTGTTGGAGTTAGCCTTTCTGAGAAAGACAAGACAAAAAATATTGAGGTTGGTAAACGATATGTGTGGTCGTTTGCACTAGCCTGCGATCCTCTGGAGCGTTCGGGAGATTATATTGTTAAAGGATGGATGCAGCGAATTGAACCCCAGGCAAATCTCAAGAACGATTTGGCAAATCCTGACCCTATGGCTAAGGTGATTGCTTATGCTAAAAATGGGATTTGGTACGAGACTCTTGCGACTCTAGCCGAAATGCGGCGCCGCGCACCCGATGATTCGCGGCTGACGGCCGAGTGGACGCAATTGTTGCAGTCCCAAGGACTCGAATCGATTGCCACTCAGCCGCTAGTTCAGTCTTTTGAATAACGACTCTTGACCTATCACTGCTGAGTGTTTGCATAGTCAATTCTTCAATTCTTAAATCCAGTGACCGAAAGCAGCCAGGGTATAAGTCTCCGTTTTTATCCTAGAACAGCCCAAACCTAGTATCCGATAACAAGGCCAGGTATTCCTCAGTGAGATCGCTTTCTTCAATTCTTCAATTCAAAATCCAAAATCTAAAATCGATTGATGGCTAATAACTTTCCGACAATTCTAGCGCTTGATTTTGACGGTGTGATTTGTGACGGACTAATCGAGTATTTCCAAACCGCTTGGCGTGCCTACTGTCAAATCTGGAAACCAGTCGAAACAGTGCCAGATCCAGATTTAGCTTTGAGTTTTTACCGAGTGCGGCCCGCCATCGAAACCGGTTGGGAAATGCCACTGCTGATCCGCGCGCTGCTGACAGGAATTTCCCCAGAGCAAATTTTGCTAGAGTGGCCCAATATAGTACCGCATTTATTGACCGAAAATAATTTAAAAGCGCAGTCTGTCGGTGCTATGTTAGACGGATTGCGCGATAATTGGATTGCTGAGGATTTAGCTGGGTGGCTGTCTTTGCACCGCTTTTATCCAGGGGTTGCGGATCGCTTGCACTCGTTGCAGGAGAGTTCGGTGAAAGTGGCGATCGTCACTACAAAGGAAGGTCGTTTTGTGCGAGAACTTTTGCAGCTAGCAGGGGTACAAATGCCGGCAGAGTTGATTTTTGGTAAGGAATACAACAAACCTAAACACCAAATTTTGCGGGAATTTTTGGCGGCGTCTGGCAAAGATGCGACTATTTGGTTTGTGGAAGACAGGTTAAAGACTTTGCTGTCGGTGAAGCAGCAGCCGGATTTATCTCAGGTGAGGTTATTTTTGGCTGATTGGGGCTACAATACTTTGCCCGAACGGGAATCTGTGGCTCAAAATCCACCAGTTCAATTGCTTTCTCTGTCCCAGTTTGCCGGAGATTTTTCAGATTGGCTGCCGATCGACTGTTGATGTTAGATTTGTTTACAGTAGTGATTTTTTTTCGCTTTTCAGAGTCAAAAAAAATCACAAAATTTTACATTTTTTTTGTTGACTTTTGCGGTCTAGACATGGTATTTTAGTATAATGGGATGGTGGCAAAAATAATATTTTTGCCACCATCCCATTATAAAATAAATATAACAGAAATCCCTCATAAAAGCAAGGCGATAAACAAAAAAAATGTTTTTTTTATAGACTATTGCAGGTACTCTTGACATCAAAAACCGGGTTTTTTTACTATTTATGCGGGCTGGTACGAAGTATTTTAGTTGCTCAAACCGCGTGGATGACAAAAAACCAAGCTTCGGAACCAAAAAATTGAAAAGTGTTTTGATAATTTCTCAGCTTGAAAGCTTTCTAATATTGAGACTTAAAACCCATGCTCGATTTAACTAAAGCAGCCAAGGCAATGCAGGGAATGAGCCAACATTTGAATGTGGAAGCTCAGGCCGCTCGCCAGCGTTTGGAAGTGGCTCAGAATTTGCTGGTAAAAGCTGCTGCGGAACAGGAAAAATTGGTGGAATTGCAAGAGAATTGGCGCGATCGCACTTTATTCAATGCTGCCACGCCGATCGAGCCCTTAGACGATCGCACCTACATCACCGCACCCCCCGCCGCCCACACAGTCTTTGCCACAGACGGATCGCAAATTTCCCCCAACCATCACGAAATAGCCTACTGCTACCTGCTAAACGTCGGCACAGTCATGCTGCACTACGGACAAAGCCGCCACCCAGTTTTAGACAGCGTACCCGAGGTTTTCTACAAACCCGAAGACTTGTACGGTTCCCGTCAGTGGGGAATTAGAACCGAAGAATGGATGGGATATCGGCGCGCAGTTTCCGAAGCAATTGCCTTAGCAGAAATGGGCTGCAATTGGGCAAAAGTTAACGACAATAAATTGCCCGCGCCAGCTTTAGCAATGGTAGACGGTTCCCTGATTTATTGGTTTTTGGAACAGTTACCCACCGACGCGCGCGATCAAATTTTGCTACCAATTTTAGAAGCTTGGGACAAGTTGCGTTTAGCAGGAATTCCGCTGTTAGGATACTTAAGCGCTTCTCGCAGCAGCGAAAGCTTATCTTTTTTACGATTTGAAGCTTGCACCCACGAAGTACCAGACTGCATGACAAATTGCCCGAACGTCGGATTTGCCGCCACAATTTCTTTCGCCGAAAAAGCACCTTGTCAAGAATTTGAACCTTTGCGAGATGCCATATTGTGGGCAACAATCCTGTCACCGGGACAAAGAAGCCCTTTATGGAAGTCCCAAGCTCGAATTTTAGATTTGTACGGCGTTAATTCCGTCTATTTCTGTTACGTTCACGTTGGCACAGAAATTGCTAGAATAGAAGTGCCGGAATGGGTAGCACAAGATACAGCACAGCTAGATTTAGCATTAGGAATGATGCTGGCTCAAGTACACAAAGGCGGTGGCTATCCGGTGACGCTAGCAGAAGCTCATAATCAAGCGGTAGTCACGGGGGGCGATCGAAGTCGCTTTTTCGCTTTGTTAGAGCAGCAAATGATTAAAGCTGGCTTAAAAAATGTGGGAATTTCTTATAAGGAAACACGGAAACGTGGCAGTATTGCTTAAAGTAATAAGTAGAGTCTTGGAGGCAGAAACCGGGTTTTTTACGAAAATACTGAAATTGAGCCTTTAACACAGATAAAAAACCAGGTTTCTTTGGTTTTGATACGTAATTTATGTAGAGTTAAAAATGTTATATGCCAATAGAACTAATTATCTTAATTGCTTCGTTACTTGTATCTTGGTTAGTGTTTAATTGGGCTTTTAAAGTATTGAAAGCCAGCATCGGGACAGCGATTGGTTTAGCAGCAATTGTGCTGACGATGCAGTTATTGTTTGGCATCGGCCCCAATCAGTTGTTTCAACATATAATTCACCTGCCCGAAACCTTGGGGAAAATGATTTCGGGCAAGTGAGCCGATTGTAGATTTTAGATTTTAGATACCCGACTTTTTCCAGAAGCCGGGTATCAGGGGATTCCGAGAATTTTCCCTCTTCCTTCTTCCTTCTTCCTTCTTCCTTCTTCCTTCACATATTAACTTCCCAGCATTTGCAGCTTGTACAAACTGGCATACAAACCTTCTAGCTGCAACAACTCTTCGTGGCTGCCAGACTCTACTAACTGCCCGCGTTTGAGCACTAAAATACGATCGACATTTCGGATAGTCGAGAGCCTGTGGGCAATAATTATCGCCGTTCTGTCCGCCATCAAACGCTCTAGAGCTTCTTGAATTAAAGCTTCCGTCCCCACATCCAAACTAGCAGTTGCCTCGTCTAGAACTAAGATACTGGGATTGCGGATGGCCGCGCGAGCAAACGCTAATAATTGCTTTTGTCCCCCCGAAAGATTGGTTCCCCGTTCCCGCAATTCTGTGTCATAACCTTGAGGCAACTGTTCGATTAAACGGGCAACATTTGTCTTTTCTGCTGCTGCTTGGATTTCCTCAATCGAGTAACTTTCTCCCAGGCTGATATTGCTCTTCACGTCACCAGCAAATAGAAAGCCATCTTGGATAATTACGCCTATGTGCCTGCGTAACTCTGCTTGAGGCAAATCCCGAATATCCACATGATTAACCAGAATCCGTCCTCGGCTAGGCTCGTAAAGGCGGCACAGGAGACGGATAATCGAACTTTTGCCTGCACCGGTGGGGCCAACTAATGCTACTTTTTCGCCGGATTTGATGGTGAAATTGAGGTTTTGCAGGACATATTCGTCTTCTTTGTAAGCAAACCACACGTTGTCAAATTGGATTTCTCCCGATTCTGAATTCTGCGATTTAGCATTTTCTCCCCCTCGAAGCTTGGGGGGGTTGGCGGGGGGTGATGGGGGATTTTTGGGCAATAAACGATATTCTGAACTTGGTGGATTTTGAGGATTATCTGCCAATTCGCGATCGAACGGAGACAAGTTGTAAGCAGTCGCCTCTGGGTGTCCAGTTATCAACAACGGTGAATAACCTGCCCTTCTTCCTTCTTCCCTCTTCCCTCTTCCTTCTTCCCTCTTCCCTCTTCCTTCTTCCTTCTTCCCGCTAGTTGGATCTTTAATTTCGATCGGTTCGTTGAGAATATCGCTAATCCGTTCGACGGCGGTAAATCCTGCTTGAATGGCGGTAAATTTCTCCGCAAATTGCCGCAGCGGATCGAAGAGACGCTGAGCAAATAAAATGAATGCAGAGAGAGTACCAAAGTTAAGATTACCGGCTAAAACCCTTTGACCACCCATCCACAAAACCGCTGCAATCGCTACTAAAGCAATCCATTCTAAAGTCGCAGATACTGCTGAGTCGTAAAATATAGTTTTGTCAACTGCTTTAATGTAGCGTTTATTCGTGACGCGAAACAATTGTGAATTGAACCTTTCGCGGCGGAATAGCTGCACTACGCCAATACCAGTCAAGTTTTCTTGCAATTGGGCGTTGAGTTCGGAAAGTTCTTCTCTGGTATTGTAATTGGCTATGCGATATTGGTACTGGAAATAAATTATGACCGCGGTAATTGGTATCATCATCAGCACCAACATTAAAGCTAGTTGCCACTGCATGGTAAACATGAAAATGGCAATTACTAAAATTGAAAATAGATCGCTGACAATGCCGATCGCCCCTGAAGAGAAAACCTCTCCCAAAGCTTCTACATCGCTGGTGAGGCGAGTCATCAATTTACCGACAGGAGTGCGATCGAAAAATCTCACTGCTAGCGATGTGACGTGGGCGAACAAATCATTTCTAATATCTGTAGTAATTATTTGCCCTACTTTCGTGACTAAATAGCCTTGAAGTGATTGCAGTGCTAATCTAAGTGTTATAGTTAGCATCAGCAAAATAGCCAAAATATTCAATGCAGCAGATAGCGACAATCCTCGCAAGAATTCGTAGGTAGGTTCCGAGCGAATTACCGAAATTGCCTGTCCGATGAGAATGGGTTGAATTGCTCCTGAGACTGCTAGCGGTACTAATAGTGCGATCGAAATAATCAGCAAGCGTTTGCTGCGGGTTGCATAAGATGCCAACCTCAGAAATAACCGCCAGTCTGTTTCCTGGCCGGATTTGTTTTTGGTGTCTGCTACTGGTGAGGAAATAGTCATCCGATTTTAGATTTTAGATTTTAGATTTTAGATTGCAAAAGCTATTATGCTGCTAAATTCGGCGGCTTTTGCTGAGGATATCGAGCGTTTTTTTCGCTGCGCGGCTTGTAGGGCGCGCGGCGAGATCGGTTCGATCAGCTTTTAGCAAAAAAGCTGTACAATATATCCAACTAATAATTGTAGCAAATAGAGTCAGTCAAATTAGCAAATCTTCTACATAGCCAGCAAATTATCGAACCAGACAGCGCTCAGTCGCCCATATTTATTACAATTGCGGATACCCGCTACTTGCCACTTTATGCCTTTAGACATAGAGTTGGCCACGGGTTTTATTTGCTGGATCAAATGCTAGGTTTTCCAAAGGCAGTTCACTGCATTGAAGAGATTGATTTTACATTTCACCGTCGTCCCCAAGAAAGTGTATTAGACTTTTTGGTTAAAAGTTATGCAAGAAATAGAGACAGCCCGATTGTATCTGAGACAATTTACGCCAGACGACTTAGAGGAGCTGTACCGTATTTACAGTGATGCAGAAATAATGAAATACTTGAGAGGAGTTAAAACTAGAGAAGAAACAGAAAGCGCCATTCATAACATGGTCCAACGTTGGGCAGAAAACAATTTCGGAATGTGGGCTTTAGTACATAAAATAGACCGTAAAATGATTGGCCGCTGCGGACTGGCTTTTCTGGATCAGACACCGGAAGTTGAGCTGGGCTATGCGCTAGACAAAGTTTATTGGAATCAAGGATTGGTTACAGAAGCATCTTTTGCTAGTCTTAACTATGGATTTCAAATATTAAAGTTGGAGAGAATAGTTGCGATCGCCCGACCCGAAAATATCGCCTCGCAGCGGGTGATACAGAAAGTTGGCATGAAATATGAAAAAAATGCTCGCTATTACGAAACTGATGTACTATATTACTCTATCTCGCGAGAAACCTACGAGTCATTCGATTTTAGATCTTAGATTTTGGATTTTGGATTGACCCCACGGATCAATTCGGGGGCTTGAGGATTTTAGATTTTGGATTGATTCCACGGATAAATCACGTGGCGGGTACTATGAAGAAATTCTCGGTCAAAAGTAGTTTTGTAAGGCGTGCATTGCACACCTTACTGCATTTAAATTACTCGCATCGCCAATTGGCATTATTGTCGGCTGACAACTAGGAAGTTTTTTGCAATTGCTTGTTAACTTTTTGAATTTTCTTAGCAAAATACTCTTGTCTGTGTCCCAATCTTTTAGCCACGTCCAACCCTTTTTGATAGGATTCCAAAGCCTTATCGTAAGCCTTCATCTCTTGATAAACTTGACCGATATTGTCATAAGTGTTCATCAATCCGTAGAAATTGTAAGCCCGCTCTTCTAACAGCAACTGCATTTGATAAATCCGCAAAGTCGGCTCCCACTGCTTTTGCGATCGATAAAGCAATGCTAATTTATCCAAAGCTTCGCTAGCCTGGGCATACTGTTGAATGGGGACGGCTAAATTGTATGCTTCCTGATAGTATTGAGCTGCTAAATTGATTTGACCTATGCTTTGGTAATCGCTGGCGATCGCAATTTTGAGCGGTGGTATAGCGCTGGGATTTTGCAGGTTGACATACACTGATGCTAGTTTTTCCCTGGCTGCGATCGCCTTTAAGGGTTGTTTCGACTGTTGGTAAACATAAGCTAACTGTCTGAGAGTATCTACCTCAGTTGGAGGAGTTACAGGCTGTGGTGGCGCGCCGTTTCCCGCAACAACAGCAGAAGTTGGCACAGCAGAATTAGCAGCAAATAAATCGCGGTTTTCCTGAATTAAAGTTGCCAATTCCTCATACACAGGAGCCGCTTTATCGTAACTCAACCAATTGATGTGAATAAGCCCGATCGCCTTCAAAATCTGACCTTGAGCCAATATATCTTCGTTTTGGCGCGCATTTTCGAGAATTTCTTGGTAAACTTCTACAGTCGGGCCTTTAGCGCGCACCTGCTGAAAAGCAGCAGCGAAGGCGGGGAGCAACTCAGTATTAAGTGGTACTTGGGATTTGACTTCTTTTTGAATTGCTTGCAACCGTTTGGTAATAAGCTGTAGTTCGAGGTTTTTACCGTTACTCCAAGCAACACTTCCCACCCGACTCAAAGCAGCAATTTCCGCCGCAGGCCCGAGATACCTACGCAGCCGCAATTCTCGGAACCAAATTTCAAAAGCACCAGCGCCGTCTCCAGCTTCCAGTTTAGCCGCTGCTTCTAAGTTTAACTGCTCCAAAGCCGCTGTCAGTTCGTCCCGCTGAGTGCTGCTCAAAGATTCGTTAGCGGGAGCTAGGGGATCGGGTGTGGTAATTTCTAGAGGATTAGGAGAAAATTGATCGAGGCCTGGTGGATTAGTTTGGGCGCTAGCAATAGAACCAGCACACAGCCACAAGAAAAGCAAGCACCCAATTGGCACAGAACTTCTCATTCTTAAAATTTGGTTGCCACGATTCGGCATCTCTTCTGGAAACATCAAGTTTTGCATATCTACAAAACGGTATAAATTATGTCACAAAGATGGCACAAAAGCAAACTGTTCAACAAGAGCAACAAAATAAAAACTACCGCACTGAGCAATTATGAGGATTTAAAGACGTTGGGCGATCCTCTTCGAGGGCTTCGCCAACGTATTTTACGCTTATTTAGTCTAGTCCTAATTCTGTTAACTGTTTGCACAGCTTGCGCCCCCCCTCCCGCAGTTGCAAAGGACCGTTCTTTTCCAGAAATGTCTCTAGAATTTTTGGGCGAGTACCAATTGCCAAAAATCAATTTTGAAGGAGTACCAGTCGGCGGTTTGTCAGGAATTACCTACGACCCCAAAGGTATTAGCGCAGTCAATTCCAAAGCTTATCGCTTTTACGCTCTTTCCGACGACCCCAGCGAAAACGGAGAAGCGAGATTTTACAGTCTCAGACTCGACCTCACATCAAGCGATCCAGCAAATATTCGCCTGAAAAAAGTTACCGTTGAAGGCGTTACATCTCTCAAAAAAGCAGACGGTGAAACCTTCTCTTGGGGTTCCATCAATCCCGAAGGCATCGCCCTTTCTCCTCGCAACTCAGTATTTGTCGCCAGCGAAGGCGTTACTCATGTTGGCATCCCTCCTTTTCTCGGTGAATTTGACCTCAAAACAGGGCAAATGCGGGGAAAATTGCCGATACCAAAGCGCTATATTCCAGATGCCAGCGATGAAAAACAGCAGCAAGGAGTGGTGGACAATTTAGGTTTTGAATCTTTAACCATCGACCCAGAAACCTTTAGTTCTGGCGGTCTAGATCCGTTTCGTTTGTTTGCAGCTACGGAAGCGCCGTTAATGCAAGATTTAGACCCGGAACAGGAAAATAAACTCCGTCTTTTACATTATGTCATCGTCGATAAAACGCCGCAATTAGTATCGGAAAATCTTTACAAGTTAGACCAAGTTCCTATGACAGTTTTGAACGGTTTAACAGAATTAGTAACTGTCGGTGGCGGTCAGATTCTGAGTTTAGAACGTTCTTTTGGGCTGTCGGGATACGGCGCTAGGATTTATCAAGTAGCGGTTGGGGCGGCTACAGATACTTCGAGAATCCAGAGTTTTAAAGGGCGAGTGGCAGTCGAATCTGTTAAAAAAAAGTTGCTGCTCGACTTAAGCCAACTCGGAATTCCGCTGTACAATTTAGAGGGGATGACCCTCGGCCCGCGCTTGCCCGATGGCAGCCAGAGTCTAGTTTTGGTCAGCGATGACAATTTTGATGAAGCGCAGAAAACTCAGTTTATCTTGTTGAGTTTGAAGGGCAAAGGTTAAGTTAGAAGGGCGGGCTAGAAGCCCACCCCACCCCACAAGAAGATTTATTCTTTGTGAAACAGGGATATTGCCTGTTTATGAAAACAGTAGAAGAAAATTAACTCTTTGTGGAACAGGCATCTTGGCTGTTCATAAAAAACTTAAATCACATTTCTCTAACTATAAAACCCCCCAATTATGCCAATGCGTAAAACTTTGCATCTGCCAGGAATGGAATTTTCATACCTAGAATGGAAGCCAGAAACAGGTAAAAAAGTTCCGCGTTTGCTGTTGTTACATGGTTTAGCAGATAGTGCGTGTGTCTGGACTAGCTTGGGCAATTATTTCTCCAACCGCTATCATATTGTAGCGCCAGATATGCGCGGTCACGGAGAGAGTAGCAAACCGAAAACCGACTATACTTTTGAAAGTGCGATCGCAGATTTAGAAGCTTTGATGGCACATCTCAACTGGCCTGACGCCCACATTTTAGGCCATTCTTGGACGGGCAAACTAGCAGCGATTTGGGCGAGGCAAAATCCCGATCGCTTTTGCAGTATGATTTTAGTAGACCCCATCTTCATCACCAAAATGCCCGCCGCGATGAAACTCACCCTGCCAATTGTTTACCGAAAATTAGACTGTCTCAAATGTGTGGGCCCGTTTGCGACTTTAGCCCAAGCAGAAGCAGCAGCAAAACAATCGGGAGAATACGCAGATTGGAGTGACGTGCAGCAAATGGTATTCCAACACCAAATCGAACAAAAATCGGACGGAACTTGGGGCAGTAAATTTGCGATTGCAGCCAGAAATCCGATATTTGCAGAAGTGATGAAAGTTGCGGGTTTAACTGAAAATATTGAGATACCGACTTTGTTTGTACAGCCGGAAAAAGGCGTAAATCGCATGGCTTGGCAAATGCAGCCATACAAGAGATACTTGAAAAATCTTACCGTTGCAAAAGTACCTGGGAATCACTGGTCTTTTTTGACTCAACCGGAAACTTTTAATCAAACTGTGGCAGATTTTTTAGAGGGCACAAGACAGTGAATTTAGAAATTATCGCACATCGGGGATTTTCGGCGATCGCCCCGGAGAATACTTTAGCAGCTTTTGAACTGGCGATCGCCAGCGGAGCTCATTCGATCGAATTTGACATCCAGCTATCCGCCGACAACGTACCAGTGATTTTTCACGACGCCACATTAGATAGAATCACTGGAGTTTCTGGCAAAGTTAGGGAAACAACCCTGTCTCAATTGCAAACACTTAATGCAGGAAAATGGTTTAGCGAGGAATTTTCACAAGAAAAAATTCCTACTTTAAAAGAATCATTAACCATACTCAAAAAGGTTGACAAATTTCTTTACTTTGATGTCAAACCTCACTGCGAGTGGTCTGACGCAGATGTCGCGGATTTTGTCAATACTTTGAAGGGCGAAGAAATCCAACACAAATGCGTTATTACCTCCTTTAACGATGGATTTCTGGAACAAGTGCGGCGGCTATCTGGCGATTTGGCGATCGGACACATTGTTGCTAATCTAGAAGCGTACAAAACTCAATTAGCTCAAGCTGTGGCCTATCAGGATAATTTGATTAGCAGCCAGTATCGCGTTTTGCTGGAAAACCCCGCACTAATTCCAGAAAGCCGGAGTCAGGGAGTTGACATTGTGGCATGGACGGTGGACGATCGAGCGGATATGCAAAAGTTAGTTGATTTGGGTATAACGCGGATAGTCACTAATTGTTTGATATGATATTTTTAATCGCAGATGAAGGCAGATAAACGCAGATAAACGCAGATAATAGATGAATTACTTTCGCAAAAGCATCCACGAAATGTCTGGCTATGTGCCGGGGGAACAGCCACCGCTAGGCACAAAAATTATTAAACTAAATTCTAATGAAAATCCCTATCCACCTTCTCCAAAAGCCTTAAAAGTGCTTCAGGAAATAGACGGAGAAATGCTGCGGCGCTATCCCGACCCAACTGGCAAAAGTTTCCGCATTGCTGCTAGTCAAGTTTTGGGAGTTGCTGACGATTGGATTATTGTAGGTAACGGCAGCGACGATTTATTAAACTTGATAGTTCGCGCTGTGGGCGAAGCCGATAAACCAGTTGTTTGTCCTGCGCCTACCTACGTTTTATACCGCACTTTGGCAGAAATTCAAGAGGCAGAATTTGTCGAAGTTCCTTATGCCGACGACTACAAGTTACCAGTCGATTTGCTAATAGCAGCCCAGGGTGCAGTGACATTTGTAGCTTCGCCCAACAGTCCATCGGGAACAGCCATATCTGTTGCCGATTTGGAGAAACTGGCGAAAGAGTTATCCGGTATTCTTGTTATCGACGAAGCTTATGTAGATTTCGCCGAACAAAATGCTTTGAACTTGACAAAAAAGTACAGTAATGTTATTATTTTGAGAACGCTTTCAAAAGGTTATTCCCTGGCAGGATTGAGGCTGGGTTTTGGCATAGCAAATCCGGCGCTGCTGGCTGAATTAAATAAAATCAAAGACAGCTATAATGTGGATGCTTTAGCTTATGCAGTGGGGGCGGCTGCGATCGCAGATCAAGACCACAAAATAGCCAACGCCGAAAAGATTAAGGCTTCCAGAGCAAAACTAGCCTTTAGCTTCAAGGAATTAGGCTTTGACGTTTGGCCTTCGCAAACCAACTTTTTGTTAGTGCGGCCACCAAACGGCGATGCAGAAAGAATTTATCAAACACTGAAAGTACGGGGAATATTGATTCGATACTTCAATCAGCCGCGATTAGAAGACAAATTGCGGATTAGTGTAGGTACGGAGGAACAGAATCAAATATTAGTTAAAACTTTGAAAGAAATTCTCTAAATAACGATCGCACTAAAATTAGTTTCTAGTGATGACTTTAGTCCTCTGATTGGTATGAAGACTTGCATTCCTCACTACCAACAGCTTGATTACGGATAATTATTAGGATTATCGATCGCCAACCCGGCCGACTGAGCAATATCCAGCAATCTGTTGTCCGCCGAAACAAAAATTAGTTGAGTATCTGGGATTGATGTTAAAACAGATTGAACGCGCAAAGCAGCCGCCAATTGCACAGCATCATAAGCCCGCAGCGGATATTGAACAATCAGTTCACCCGCCCTTTCAACCAGTGCCAGATCAACTTCGATAACTCTATACCGACTATTGAATTCCGAGCGAAATTTTTGAATAAGTGCAGCCACTTCCGCAGCAGTTATACCGCCTTCACGTTGTCTGCGTGCAAAAGCACTAAGAACTTCCACCCAGGTGATGCGGACTACAAGCAGCGAGTTACCCGTCTGGGAATCCGTGAGCGTTTTTATCCAAGGGCTGCCAATTTCAACCACATATCTTTTGATGAGGGCGCTGCTATCCAAAAAATAAATGTTTACCACGGGCCGCGATCCTCGATAATCATTTCTGACAGAGGCTTGCCCGGTTTTGCCCCTAACCTTTTAGCCAATTCATACACATCTTCATCAGTGACAGCCTCGACGTTATGGGGATTGTTAGGTAGTGGAGTCACCAATCCTCGGTCAACTAAAAACTGGATTGCCAATTCTGCCTGCTTTTTTGGGTCATCTGGCCAGAGTTGAATCTGCACAGTTTCCCCATCATTCAATGACAAAGGACTCAAGGGACGAAAAACCCCGTTTTCGTAGATAGCAGTAATAGTTTCTGGCATAATTAGCCTCTTAATTAAATGCTTTGACTTATTGTACTTCTTTTAATTACTTCGTTGCCACCACAGCCAAATTCCAAGCCAAACGCTTCATCAAAGGCAACTTCTTCAAAAAGCCATCCAACCCTTCTAACCGAGAGTATTGCGGTTTCAATCTCTCTTGTTCAATGATAATCTTTTTCCAATAACGCTCCTCATTTGGATGCACTTTTTCAATCAAATAAAAGCGCAAAAAAATCCAAAGCGATGTCAGCCAAAACGTATCGTAAGCGGTCTCGGAAAACAAAGAATTGACAAAATTTACAATATTAATATCCAAAGGACTTTCATCCTCAGTTCGCACCTCAGTCGCCATTCTACGGTAAACATTAATCACCGGATTGTGCTTCATCGGGTCCCAAAAACAAGCTTTACCCCCAGGCTTCAGGACGCGGTGCATTTCGCGAATTGCGTTTTCAGGTTCCGGTAAATGGTGCAGCAAATTAGAAGCGTAAACAATATCAAAACTGTTGTCCGGGAAATCCATAGCCATTGCATTCACCGTGCAGCCGTCTATTTTGACGCCGTTTTTCTCAGCCAATTTCAGGGCAACTTCTACCATGCCCTGAGAATAGTCTGCCGCCACACAATTTGCGCCTTTCTTCGCAAAATAAACGCTATTTTCTCCCGCGCCGCAGCCTAAATCTAACAGGCGTTTGCCTGTAATATCGCCCATTTGCTGGACAATAAATCTATTTTCTGGGGCGGTACAAGCTTCAAAGTAATCATTGACTCGAATCCCGTCAATATCGATTGTGGATGCCCAAGCATCGTGGAATTGTCGCTCTTTTTTTAAAGTTTCGTCTTGCATTTTTCAAGAGTTGGTTATTAGTAAAAAAAGTAATTTTAAACCGCAGATAAACCCGGATTAAGGCAGATTAATTGAGATTTATCTGCTTGGATATGGGTTCGTCTGCGGTTTGTTTCAAGAAAAATGGCTGACAGTAAATTTATCAGCGCTGTGCTTTTGCAACAACTTGGTTTCCGATCGCAGTTGGCTGTTCCGAGGCTTTTTCAGTAGTATGCTGCAATGCCTGATACAGGCGATTTAAAGCGCTGATGTATGCTTCTGCGGACGCTACGATAATGTCGGTATTTGCTGAGTGACCGGAAAATACTTTGCCTTCGTGGCGCAAGCGAATTGTTACTTCGCCGATCGCATCTATTCCCGCTGTTACCGATTGTACAGAAAACTCGATCAACTCGTTGGGTACGTTTACTACCCGGTTAATTGCCCTGTAAATCGCATCCACAGGCCCAGTGCCGATCGCAGCATCGGTCAATTCTTCCCCCGCCGGATTCCGCACAGTGACAGTTGCTGTCGGGCGAGATTTGTCGCCGCAGGAAACTTGCACCAATTCTAACCGGAAAAGTTCTGGCGCTTGGTGCACTTCGTTATTGGCGATGGCCTCTAAATCCCAATCCGTAATCTCTTTTTTCTTGTCCGCTAAATCTTTAAACTTGACAAAAGCCTTATTTAGCTCATCGTCGGCCATTTCAAAACCCAACTCTTTCAAGCGAGTGTGAAATGCGTGGCGGCCGGATAATTTGCCCAAGACGATTTGATTTTCAGTTAAGCCGATCGACTCAGCGTCCATAATCTCGTATGTCCGCTTATTTTTTAGCACCCCATCTTGGTGAATTCCCGACTCGTGAGCAAAAGCATTTGCCCCGACAATCGCCTTATTTGGCTGCACCAACATACCCGTCAAATTGGAAACCAACCGCGAGGTTTTATAAATTTGGCGCGAGTCAATATTTGTCAGCGGTTCCTCAGAATCAGCAGGCCGGCCCAAGAACGGATTATAATATTGGCGCCGCACGTAAAGCGCCATTACCAACTCTTCCAGAGCTGCATTTCCCGCCCGTTCGCCAATCCCGTTAATCGTACATTCTAACTGTCTGGCGCCATTTTTCACAGCTTCCAAAAAGTTAGCAACAGCCAATCCTAAGTCATTGTGACCGTGCACCGAAATAATTGCCCGATCGATATTCGGCACATTTTCCTTAATTCCCCGAATCAAAGCCCCAAACTCGCTCGGAGTCGTGTAGCCGACAGTATCGGGAATATTAACAGTAGTCGCACCGGCTGCGATCGCTCGTTCTAGAACCTGATACAAAAACTCCGGTTCCGATCGACAAGCATCTTCCGGCGAAAACTCCACATCATCCACAAAAGACTTAGCGTAAGCTACCATTTCCGGCACAATTTCCAGAACCTCAGCCCGCGTCTTTTTCAGCTTATACTCCAAGTGAATATCGGACGTAGCCAGAAACGTATGAATTCGCGAATTTACTGCGGGTTTCAGAGCCTCGGCTGCTGTTTTAATATCCTCCTTTCTCGCCCTCGCTAAACCGCAAATTGTCGGCCCATTTTCTGTGCCAACCGATCGGGCTATTTTTTGGACTGCCTCGAAATCTCCCGTGCTGGTGAAAGGGAAACCCGCTTCAATCACATCTACGCCCAATCTCGCTAACTGGCGAGCGATCGTCAGCTTTTCATCCACATTCAGAGATGCACCCGGAGATTGTTCTCCGTCTCGCAAAGTCGTATCGAAAATAATAATCCGGTCTTGACTTGGTTGAGTTTTCATAGCTCTAAAAAAGTGTTTTCCTGATTTTTACTTGTCCGTTTTTCTGGATTTTTAGCCTCCAGTCACCAGTCCCGTGTCTCGCGCCAATAACGAATAATTAATAACCCATAACCCATAACTACTGACTAATGACTGCTGACTAATGACTAATGACTAATAACTAATGACTAATGACTAATAACTACTGACTAATAATCCATCTTCTCGATATGTTCCCTAATTTCATTTAGGTCTATATACCTATCTGTAGCATTTCGTAACTCTCTAGCAATCATTCCTTCGGTTGATACCACAGTAATATGAGTATTTTTCGAGCGGAGCAGCTCGATCGCCCGCTCAAAATCCCCATCCCCGCTAAACAGCACAACTTGGTCGTATTGATCCACGGTATTAAACATATCAACCACAATTTCTATGTCTAAATTAGCCTTTTGAGAATATCTGCCCGAAGCATCGTCGTAATATTCCTTAAGAATTTTAGTGCGAACCGTGTAACCCAGACTGATCAAAGCATCTCGAAATCCCCTTTGATCTTGGGGGTCTTTGAGACCCGTATACCAGAAAGCATTGATCAAGATGACATTCGGCTGCGAAGTTTTGAAATATTCGAGCACCCTGCGAGGATCAAAAAACCAACCGTTCTTTTGTTGAGCGTAGAACATATTGTTCCCGTCCACAAAAATAGAAAGGCGGTTCATTAAGTTTGTCATAGAAACTTAGACCTAATAATTGTAGAAAGAAGTTAATCTAAATATCACATTTTAGCAACATGGAGCTAACTGAGGCAATAGATTAGACTTCAGAAAACTCCATCTCCCCAGTATTTCATATTTTCGGCTCTACCGCCAGAGGGTTCTTTTAACCCTGCTTGCATTTGAGCGAGGGGCCCTCACAAACTATACGCCTAGTAACTCAATACCGGCTGCCGTGTCAAGGTTAATGGCGCCTTCAAACTACCGTGCCCACCGCCCTACCGCCAAGCAGGCATACCGAAGCGCATAGCAGTAGATTTTGCTCCCCTGATTTCATAGCGCAGACTACCTCCGCTCAAGCCTTTTTGCTTTCAAGAGCCCAGCGAGCTAACTCTGTCCGGTTGTGCAGACCTGTTTTGCCCAGCATATTGCTGACGTGGCTTTCGATTGTCCGCTGGCTGACATTCATCACGTCTGCGATCTGGCGGTTTGCCATACCCTGCGCTAGCAACTGTACGACCTTTAACTCAGTGGGAGTCAATTCGACATTGCGGCGCGCCTTAATTTTTGGGCCACTGTCCATACCGGGATTTGAGTGGCTAATCAAGCGGGATGCTGCTTTCAGAGAAGATTCCACTTGGGCCACTAGTTCTTCTGGTTCAAAAGGCTTGACTATATAAACGTCAGCCCCAGTGCTCAAGCCTTTTACTCGGTCTGAACTTTGACCTTTTGCGGACAAGAAAAGAACCGGAATCCAGCTCGTGCGAGGGTCTTCTCTGATGTGTTTGACTAAAGTGTAGCCGTCCATTTCCGGCATCATCACGTCGCAGATCATCAAGTCGGGAACTTCTTGTTCTAGTTTTTCCAGAGCGTCTCTGCCGTTTTCTGCTGTAATGACGTTGTAACCCCGAAACTCCAAGTAGTCCTTGACCAGCAAGATCAAATTGGGGTCGTCGTCAACCAGCATCAGCCGTTTTTGTTCTCCTGAATTATTGTCCTTTGTCATGTTTATTCCCGCTAAAGTATCCCGCATACTTCCTTGTTTTCACTTCTGTTTTTTCGGTCAGTCCCCCGCCACCCGGCTGGGAGTGGAGGACGACGATCGACTGAAGGGATGGCGGTGAGGGAAAGCGGGGCGGGTATTACCGCTTCCCAACCTGTAATCGATGGCTGTTTCTGAGTGTCTTACGACCTGGAACGCAGCCAAAACCAGTAATGGACGATCGCCCTGTCAAGATCGGCCTTGATTGATTGGAGATTGCCTAACAGAGCGCAAGTTAAATATTTAATCTCGATCGGTTCAATTTCAGGTTAATGCCCCGGTTTTAAATGATACTTCTGATATAGAGAAATTTAAGCAGACTCCCTACTTACGTATTTAACTGTTTCTAGTGTAGTTTGGCAACCTCCTGAGTGTCTGCCACTGAGAAATTTTTGCACAAAATTTCACAGTTCCTCCGATCGATTTTTTTGGTGTACCTTTTGAGAAACACCAGGAACACGGGAAGCCACACAGGGAAGACAAGAACCTAACTACAGTTTTATGGAGCTGTAGCAGGTGCGATCGCCCGCAAGCCAAACTGTCTCAAATTCTCACCATTAACCTTAAATTTAACCTTTAATTATACCCATGTACTTTAACAGCGCTATAATTAGACGTTTTGCTCCGCCTCAGCAGGCACTGGCAAAGGATGAGTCAAGAAAGCGTATTCTTGAACGACCTTTGAGTTTAGGAGATGTTCCTGAATAATTCTCTCAATGACGGGTGGAGTAACGTCGCGATACCACACTCCGTCTGGATAGACTACCATAATCGGGCCAGACGCGCACACTCGCAGGCAATTGGCTTTGGTGCGAAAAACGCAGGTTGGTCGAGTGGCACTTGGCTTGTCCAACCCCAATTCTTGCAAGCGTTTTTTTAAGTAATTCCACGCCTCCAGACTGGTTTGCCGATCGCAGCACTTGGGCACGGTTTGGTCGGCACAGATAAAAATATGCCGCTCGATTTGAGCGATTCCCAGGCTTTGGACGCAAGCGTTCAAGCCTTGGCTGCAATACTCCTGGTTATTTTCTGTCATTTTATTCATCACTCAAAAGTAATTGGTTAGCGGTCTAAAGTCATCACCACAGCCTCCACTCCCAGGGCGGTTTCATTCTCTTGTAGGGGCTACCCCCCGTGGCTGCCCCTACCTATGAAATAACCGAAAAATCGTCGGTGGGGAGGGTAAACACGGGGGCACTACCCCTACAAAATCCTCGTTTTTTGGAGAATGAAACAGCCCTGCACTCCCCCCTCTCCTTCCCTTCAACTCATGCTCGGTTCGGGAACCCGTACTGACAACTAAGTTGCGATCGCCCCTGACTAAAGCTAAATTAGCACTCAGGAGTCGAGAGTGCTAATATGTCAGTTGTAAGTAGTCCGCTGTTGCTTTCATCGTGACCCCTGACGACTGACGACAATCTGTAATCTGGAGATTTATTTATGGCAGCAGTATCACTGAGTGTTTCTACCGTTAAACCGTTAGGCGAGCGCGTGTTCGTAAAAGTAAGCGCTAGCGAAGAAAAAACCGCCGGCGGCATCCTTCTGCCCGACACAGCTAAGGAAAAGCCCCAAGTAGGCGAAGTCGCGGCCGTGGGCCCCGGCAAGCGCAATGACGACGGCACCCGCATTGAAATGGAAGTCAAAGTCGGCGACAAAGTTCTCTACTCGAAGTACGCCGGCACCGACATCAAACTCGGCACAGACGAATACGTCTTGCTTGCAGAAAAAGACATTCTGGCGATCGTTAACTAATTAATCATTAGTCATCAGTCCTTAGTCCTTAGTCCTTAGTCATCAGTCATTAGTTTAAAGCGAACGCCGCCAAACAACTAATGACACGGGACAAATGACTAAAATCCATCATCCCCGATCCAAAATCTCAAATCCTCTCATCCCCAAAAACTATGGCTAAGCGTATCATCTACAACGAAAATGCACGTCGCGCCCTCGAACGCGGTATGGACATTTTGGCCGAAGCAGTGGCTGTAACCCTCGGCCCCAAAGGCCGTAACGTGGTTCTCGAAAAGAAATTCGGAGCTCCTCAAATCGTCAATGACGGTGTTACCATCGCCAAAGAAATCGAACTAGAAGACCACGTAGAAAATACAGGCGTTGCCCTGATCCGTCAAGCAGCTTCCAAAACCAACGACGCGGCAGGCGACGGTACCACAACAGCTACCGTTTTGGCTCATGCCATGGTCAAAGAAGGTCTGCGTAACGTAGCAGCCGGCGCAAATGCGATCGCCCTCAAGCGCGGTGTTGACAAAGCAACCACGTTTTTGGTGGAAAAAATTGCCGAACACGCCAAACAAGTAGAAGATTCCAAAGCCATCGCTCAAGTCGGCTCCATCTCTGCTGGTAACGACGATGAAGTCGGCCAAATGATTGCCAACGCAATGGACAAGGTGGGCAAGGAAGGCGTGATTTCCCTGGAAGAAGGGAAGTCTATGACCACCGAATTGGAAATCACCGAAGGGATGCGCTTCGACAAAGGCTACATTTCTCCCTACTTTGTCACCGACACCGAACGGATGGAAGCGATTCTCGAAGAACCCTTCATCTTGCTGACAGACAAGAAAATCGGCTTGGTACAAGACTTAGTACCAGTGCTCGAACAAGTAGCCCGTTCCGGCCGCCCGCTGTTGATCATTGCAGAAGACATTGAGAAAGAAGCTTTAGCTACCCTCGTTGTCAACAAACTGCGCGGTGTGTTGAACGTGACTGCTGTTAAAGCACCTGGTTTTGGCGATCGACGCAAAGCCATGTTAGAAGATATCGCCGTATTGACCGGCGGTCAACTGATCACCGAAGATGCCGGTTTGAAACTGGAAAACACCAAGCTGGAAGTAATCGGCAAAGCTCGCCGCGTCACCATCACCAAAGACAGCACCACAATTGTTGCCGAAGGTAACGAAGTCGCAGTCAAATCTCGCTGCGAACAAATTCGCCGTCAAATGGACGAAACCGAGTCTTCCTACGACAAAGAAAAGCTGCAAGAACGTTTGGCCAAATTGGCTGGTGGCGTCGCAGTCATCAAAGTCGGCGCGGCTACCGAAACAGAAATGAAGGATCGCAAACTGCGTCTTGAAGATGCGATCAACGCAACCAAAGCTGCTGTCGAAGAAGGAATTGTTCCTGGCGGCGGTACAACTTTGGCTCACCTGACTCCTCAATTAGAAGAGTGGGCTAACAGCAGCCTGAAGGGCGAAGAATTGACGGGTGCTTTGATTGTGGCACGGGCTCTGGCTGCTCCTCTGAAGCGGATTGCTGAAAATGCTGGTTTGAATGGCGCTGTGATTGCTGAGCGCGTCAAAGAAAAGCCGTTCAACGTTGGTTTCAACGCAGCGACAAATGAGTTTGTCGATATGTTTGAAGCTGGTATCGTTGACCCTGCGAAGGTGACTCGTTCTGCTCTGCAAAATGCCGCATCTATTGCTGGTATGGTGCTGACAACCGAGTGCATCGTCGTTGACAAGCCTGAACCGAAGGATGGCGCTGCTGCTGGCGCTGGCGGCGGCATGGGCGGCGGCGACTTCGATTACTAAGTCGATAGTTTGATGGGGCGGGCTTTAGGGTCCCCCCCATCAAACGGTAATTCCCTAATTCTACAGGAGCAATAGTTGCTCCTAATTTTTTATTGTCAATCTACCTCATAAAAAACTAAAATTTAAAATTTAAAATTAAATATAAATTTAATATTGTATCGACATATAAATATGCTACAGTGTAATACAAGCTTAAGAAAAATAAGTTATGTCATCTACAGTTACTTGTCCTTATTGTAGTGCAGAAACATCGTCTGAATACAACTTTTGTACTGCTTGCGATCGGCAGATAAAGTGTATTGACCCGAATTGTAACAAAATGTTGGTTCCTGATAAAGCATTTTGCTTTGCCTGTGGTCAGGTCCTTACTGTTACAACTAATGAGTCTTCAACGCAACTAAATAAGTATGTTCGGGATGTCAAGCAGAATGGTAAAAACTATGAAGAACACATCGAATTGAGTGTAACAGATCATGCTGTGAGTGAGCTTGCTCCATTTATTGGAGCAGAAATGATGCCACGACCATCGCAGAAATTGTACGAGGCAGCGAGCCAAAAAAGTTATAATATTCCTGCACGAAAAACGGTATCTACTAATGAGATATTTACTGAAAGCCAAGAGCTTCCGCAACTACCAGCAAATGCTGCTGATGAGGTTGAGGATACTCAAACGGGAAATGACGAGCGATCACCTTACTTTGAAGTGGATGGCGAGTTTCTGATAGCTACGGTAAAAGACTTCAAAGGTAAGACACGGGCTGACCAGCAAAGATATTTTATTCTGCTCTATGCCGATGCTTACTATCGCTATTTTAGGAAGCCTGTTCCGTCGAAAGATCACTTTAAGACGGCTGCTAAAAAGGCAAGCGTTCTTGACCCCACCAACTTCCCCAAGTATGTAGATGAACATACGCGGAAATGTTTAAGTGAGATAGGAAGTGGCTACAAACTAAACCATGATGGAGACAAAGAGGTTAAGCGCATTATCGGCATGATGAAAGATGAGAACGTTGATGCAGGCTTTGAGTATTGGACTCGAAGCCCGAGTTCAGGTACGAAAAGACAACGATTTAGTAATGAGGATAAGGATAAGTTGAACGAATGGGTGCTACAAGATGTAGAAATTGGCAAACTTAAAGTATGTGACATTACGAAGGCACGCGACTATGCGATGATTTCTTTGTGGATTATTATTGACCAATTGGGGAACGCTAAAGCTGTACGGTGCAATGACGCATACTACTTCTTCAAACAAAAATTTGAGACAATATCAGTATCAGCACAGGCATTCAGTCGTGCTATGAGAAGTTCCAAAAATACGAAATATTTTAGGTCAACTGGCGATCAATACTACCTCACGTCAGAAGGAAAGCAAACAGTTGAAAGTTGGATAGCTGGCGACCCCCTTGAATCGGACAATGAAACAGAAGACGAAACAGGTAACTAGCGATGAGTATAGCTAAAAATCAAGTCATTGCAGCGTTGTCACCGCCGCTGCCGAACGAAATTGTGACACACCTTCTTGATGAGTATCAAGATATTAAGCAGCATTTTGCCCTTCGCAAGTTTCGACCTAGTGAACTTAATGGTGGACGGTTTGCTGAGTGTGTGCTGCGCCTTATACAGCATTTGGACAATCCACCCCATACACCGTTCGGAACGTCTTTAGGAAATAGCGATAATATTATAAGGGGTGTTGAACGGAATACTGCATTGCATGACTCTATGCGGTTTTTTATTCCTCGTCTTGTAAGAATTATGCTTGATGTACGCAATCGTAGGGATGTTGCTCATGTTGGAGGTGATGTTAGTCCTAATTACTCTGATTCTTTGTTTATCTCTCAAAATGCAGACTGGATTTTGACGGAAATTCTTCGTATTTATTACAATTGTTCTATGGATAGTGCAACGAAAATTGTTGCCACCATTAATCAAGTCCGTCTACCAATCATAGCTGACATTAACGGTTTTGTTCGCGTGCAAAATACGAATTTAGATCATCGAGGCAAAACGCTGGCTATCTTGTACTACAAAAATCCTGAAAAGGTGAGAGATACAAAACTAATAGAATGGACAAAGTATTCAAATCCATCCTTATTTAAGAAAAACATTCTATCTAAGTTAGATAGTGAAGCTCTCGTACATTACGATAATGGATTTTGTACGCTTCTGCCCAAGGGAATTGTATACACGGAGAAAAATATTTCAATGGAACTGCTAGTTTGAAATTTTACTGAGGGAATTCAAGTTTCAGCAATCGCTGATTGTGGCAGGCGAGCAAATCGAATACCACAAAAAATTAATTAATCTTTATTGAAAAAGTTAAATGTGTTGTACCGGGCTTAAGCTAATCCGCATTTAAATTGCATAGTAAAATAAATTTTTCCTCTTGTGGGGTGGGCATCCTGCCCGCCCTCAACATACAAAATAAATGCACAACAGCTTACCAGCTAGAGTTTTAACTGAGACAAGATGAAAGGGTTACGTTCACTCACCATCGGATATTTTACTGTTATGAAACTTTACCATACTCCCATTTCCGCCAACTCCCGCCGCGTGTGGATCGCCCTCTTAGAAAAAAACCTCGACTTTGAATTAGTAGAAATCCACTTGGACGGCGATCACTTGCAACCTGAGTTTGTCGCCATGAATCCTTTTCACCGCATCCCTGTTTTGGTCGATGATGACTTCACTGTCGTCGAGTCTTTAGCAATTCTTGACTATCTAGAAGCGAAGTATCCAGAACCGGCAATGCTGCCGAAAGATCCGCAAGATTTGGCAGTTGTGAAAATGGTAGAATTGGTCACGGTTAACGAACTTGCGCCGGCACTTTACCCCCTCAGCAGTGAAAAGATGGGATGGGGAACTCCCCAACCGCAGGAAATCGCAAAGGCTAAGGAAAAAGTCGATACTGTGTTGAAATTCTTTGAAGGTTTGTTGGACGATCGCCCTTTTTTCGCTAGCAACACTGTTACCTTTGCCGAGTGCGTTGCCGGCACCGTCGTGCCCTTGCTATCTTGGGTTGATGTGTCCCTAGACGGCTATCCTAAAATTCAAGCTTGGTGCGATCGACTGGTTGCCCGCCCTTCATGGCAGCAAACTCAATTCACCGAGGCAGATTTGGCGGCTTTCGCATCTCGGAGACAAAAGTTTCTCGCACAATCTGAAGCCTCATGAACCAACCAATTGTCAAGCGATCGCTCTTTTTCCTAGCTGTTTTTGCCTGCATCCAAATTCCCATCGCAGCAATGGGGCAGCCCGCCGCCCGATCAAACTACGAACCAATTAACGTCAAACAGTTCCTGGGCGATCGCAAAATTACCGTCTCCAACCCCAAAGCTATCGCAGTAAAACTCTTTAGCAGTGACCAAGAATCTGAAGGCAGAAAAAGCGACCAAATTTCGGTTGAATATCCCACGCGAGAAACAGCAGTAATTGTGCATACTGTCATCGGTTTAGCTGACGATTCTGTGGCCGGAATGCGACACCGCATCGAACTCAGACTCACGGAAAATAAGTGGGAAATTGTCTGGATTGGCCGACAATCCAAGTGTCAACGAAATCGCGGACACCAAAATTGGGCAAGCGGGCGCTGTCAGTAGAAAGGTCGATCGGCTTTTTGCTTAAATTCATTCACCCCGCGTGCGTTGCGAAAAACGAAGCTAGGACTTGACGCAACCGAGGAAAAACAGAGGTCCAGAAAGATTCGCTACCGCTGACTCCCGACAGAAATAAGTTATTCCTGGGTAAGTCCTGGAAGCAATCTGGGCTCTGCGTTGTTCCCGGGTTGCGCCACAATCTTAAAACTATTTTCGGTGTCGATCGCTCTTTTAGTCAAAAAGAGCGATCAAACTCAGAAGTTTACTTGCACATGATCAAATTTCCAGCCGAGATGAATCCGGGCACAGGGCCTGAAATCTCAAGCCAATTGCGCTCTTCTCCATTCTTATCTTTCACTAATTGGAAATTGGGAACAAGCGTTACTTGACCGTTAGCCGCTACGCTGCCTTTAACAGCAGAAGTCTTTGAAGGCTCCGCGCGGATAACTAGACCCTTCGGCGCTACGCGAGGTTCTACTTGGCGACACAGACTTACAGGGCCCACTGCTGGGGCTGGTGCTGGGGCTGGTGCTGGTGCGGGCGCTGGTGCGGGCGCTGGTGCGGGCGCTGGTGCGGGCGCTGGTGCGGGCGCTGGCGCTGGTGCAGGTGCTGGTGCAGGCGCTGGTGCTGGTGCTGGTGCTGGCGCTGGTGCTGGTGCTGGTGCTGGCGCCGGTGCTGGTGCTGGTGCTGGTGCAGGCGCTGGTGCTGGCGCTGGTGCGGGACTTGGGGAAGGAGTTTGACTAATTGTGCACGAACCTAAATTACTTTCGTCGTTGGGATACCCACTAGCCACATACCCTGTGACGGGAGCGGTAATCTGAATCCAGAGGCGACCGTCGGAGGCTTTAACAGAAGTAGCACCTTGGGACAGCGTTACCTGTGTGTTAAGTGCTACCCCGCCAACTCTAGGGGATTTGGGGTCTGGGTTCTGACGAACCGTCAAACCTTCTTTGGGAGTGACTTTGCGGCAAAGGTTGCCAGCCTGGGCTATTTGAAACGTGGCGCTATCTTCAAAGGAAATATTTTCAGCATCTTGACTGACAGTGGATGTTGATGGGGCGGCAACACCGATGGCATTCGCCTGCAAACTTCCGGCTACGATCGCGATCGCGCCCAGCAATGCAGCGGGTTTATTCCAGCAATTCAAGTTTTTCATCCGTTCAAATCCTCACTTAACCACAATAATTATCTTAATTGCAGGTCAATATAGCAAAAAAATCGATTTGTCTTCCACAAAAAAGCTTTATATAACTTTTTTATGACCGCAAGTCAAGTTTTATTGATATTATTTAATGTTTGGTGAGTTGAGCGAAGAGACATAAAGCTGCTACGCCTATAAATGGCTCATTATGGCACAGCGGGATAGGGGGAGAAGGCCAGAGTGTCCGAGTCGGGGAATGGCAGAGGGGGAAAGTCAACAGTTAACTGTTTAAAGACGGGACAGTTTACTAGGAATCAAAGTCATGTGTTGTCCGCCAATATCTTGTCAGGTGTTCGTTAAACCATTTAGCTGCCTGTTGTTGCAGTTGAGTAATATGGGGCTACATTTCAGGTGAATTCTTGGCAGCTTCGAGAGCGCGATTCTGCTGGAGATGCTCCAAGATTCAGATTGACCAAGAATTTCTTGATGGTGCAAGCCCCCGGATTTATCCGTGGAATCAATCCCAAATCGAAAATCGAAATTCCTCAAGCCCCCGCATTTATCCGTGGGATCGCCTCTAAAATCTAAAATCTAAAATCGATTGACAGGCGATTGGTGCGATCGACCCCATCGTCGCAGTGGGGTGTCGGAAGCCGGATACAGTTCTTCGATCTCGCTGACATAACTCCATTGTCGATCGTACCTTACTTAAAATTGTGGTAAACAGCACCAATCGCTAGCATTGACCCGAGGGCTGGCGTCAATTTGATAAAATCTTCCAAAACGGAAACTTATCGGCTTGAGGCACAGTTGTGTTTTTCTGGCTAAAGTCGCCCCGCCATCAGCGACAGTTGCTGTAGCGGTTTGCAAACGGTTTTGTTCCTGTGGAGACAACCAGCACAAAACCTCCGAACAAAAGCAGCCCGCTCACATCAGAAACCAAATATTTGCGCCAATTCTGATTTAATTATATTGCTATAGCAACCGCGCTCCATGTTTATGAGGTTTTTACTTGCTAAAACTAATGCGGTAGATTCCTTCGGAATGGGATCATATTAATGATAGGAATTGTTTTTTTTGAGGGCGATCGGGATTAGCACACTCACAAGGAGAGGAAAAGCCCAACTAATCTCCTCCCTTATTCCTTCTGTCCCAAATAACTAAAGCCTTCTCTATTCGAGAGTTAAAGCTTCTTCCTTCTACTATATAATGACCAAAGCGTTAAATATTTTTGCAGTGACAAAAACTACTAACAAAAAAGACGGCAAATCCTCTAAATATCCCTTTGACGGTCTATCTTTAGACGATCGCAATCCCGACTTCATTCAGCTTTTGTTGCCACTCTGGGAATGGCTGTACCGCTACTACTTTCGCGTACAAAGCGACGGCTGGCACCACGTACCCGCCAGCGGAAAAATGCTCGTGGTTGGTTCTCACAACGGGGGACTTGCCGCTCCAGATATGTTTATGTTCCTATACGAATGGTTCCGCAGGTACGGAACTGAACGCTTGGCATACGGATTGATGCACCCAACGGTTTGGCAAGTTTCTCCTGATGTTGCTAGCATGGCGGTTCAGTGTGGAGCCCTCAAGGCGCATCCGAAAATGGCGATCGCAGCTTTGCGGAAAAATGCCCCAGTTCTCGTCTATCCGGGCGGCGCTCAAGATGTTTTCCGCCCCCACCACTTGCGCGATCAAATCTACTTTGCCGGACGCAAGGGATTTATCAAATTAGCATTGCGAGAAGAAGTACCAATTGTACCAATTATATCGCACGGTGCTCACGATACTTTGATAGTTTTGGCAGATTTGTACGAACAAGCAAAGCAATTGCATGAATTGGGAATGCCGTGGCTATTTGGCATCGATCCGGTGGTATTGCCCGTGTATTTGGGATTGCCTTGGGGATTGAGTATTGGGCCTTTACCAAACCTGCCTTTACCCGTGCAAATTCGGACTCGCGTGTGCGAACCGATTGTATTTGAGAGGTATGGTTCGGAGGCGGCGCGCGATCGCGATTATGTTGATGCTTGTTTCGAGCGAGTTACCGCCCAAATGCAAGAACAATTAGATTGTTTGGCTGGCAAGTAACAATTGCACAAGTCGAGATTATTCTTTGCAGTAGAAACAGATTTTTTTTACGACAAAATAGCGTGAGTCGCGAGGGATATGGGTAAAAAAACTGGTTCCTTGACTCTTGTGGGCAAGTCGTGACTGCAAACAGTTGTTGAAATAAATCTAATGATTTATTTCAACAACCGACAATTGCGGTAATAAATCGGATTTTACCCATCTTAATTACGTGAAATACCCGAAAACCGCAATCGCCAAAGTGATACTTTTTATCATGCAGGTTGTAGCGGACATCATATCAAGTTAAATCAACGCAGATGAAGAGGATTTCATCTACGTTTATCTTTCTTACTCGGCGGTGAAAAAATAGACTTGGCAAAACTAACCTGATTCTGTATAAACTCTTGATCTTAATTTTGCCTTCTGTCGAACCGTGAGTAATTGCCCGATCGCCTTCAGCGCAATACTGGGATGAAAAAGTACAGCCGGCGACTCAATCATGTGCAGAACTTCCAAAAATGCTTGACAAACTTTAGCATCTGGGACCAGCACTTTTAACACTAGATCCATGTAATCAATTGTCAGCCGCGTAGCAAGGTTTAGTTTTGCACCTGTACTTCCCAGATAGCGGGAATCCTGACTGATGGCAAACGTCCAAGGAATAGTGTGTAATTTTGCTAGTTTTTGTTGAAATTGTCGCCCAAAGCCTGTTAAATTGCCTTCTGGATGCCGCTCTCTTTGCTTTTGCAAACATTTATCTAGCATCTGAGCATCCAGTGCAGCAACGGTCATTCCCTGGCCATAAACTGGGTTGAAAGCGCAAACTGCATGACCGATAACTGCCAAATTTTCAGGATAGCGAAAGAGGCGATCGTAGTGTCGCAAACGATTTTCTGTACCTCGATAACTATAAATAGGTGTGATGGCTTCTGCGTCTTTAATCGCATGATAAATTGTCAGGGTTGGCAGACTGCGCGCAAATTCTACAAAACCTGCTTCGTCTGTGGGGGGATAATCGCGATCGCCCCCGGCGACACTCACCAGCCAGCGATTGCCTTCGATCGGGAAAATTGCACCGCCACGGGTGCGAAATGGCGGTGCGGTTGACACAAATACTGGCGCAGTGTCTGACAATTTACCGCTGCATTTATAGATGCGGCTGGCATAGCCAACAAAAGCATTGATAACGGTTTCTTGCGGAGGTTCCCAGCCCAAACTTTTCAACCATTCAGGTGTTTTGGAAACTTTGCCACCAGCATCAACTACTAAATCTGCATACAAATTCTCTGCATGGATGTTACCAGGGTTGTGACGATCGCGAAAACGCACCGATATGCCAGCAATCTTCGCGCGCGAGGCATTCGCCAGAAACCCCGTTACGGTGCCTCCTTCGAGGAAATGCACGTTCGTATTTTCAGCCAAGCGGCGGCGAATTTGCCAATCCAGTAAATCCCGACTGAAAATAATTACATCATTGAGATCCGGGCTAAATTGTGGGGCCCAACCCGCCGGACTAAACCACCCGATCGACCTGGGATCTAAACTAGGAGCACCAGCAGCTACCAGTTCGTTTTCCAAGCCGGGAAACAACTGTTCTAGGATGATTTTCCCCCGATTTAAAAGGATGTGAAGATGACGAGATTGAGGAATCCCGGGGCGAGGTGCGGGTTTTTCTGGAAAAAAATCTCGTTCAACAATACTTACTCGGTCGAAGTGTTTTGCTAATACTCTAGAAGCAAACAGTCCTGCTAAACTGCCGCCAATAATAATTGCATGACTTTCTCGCTGCACTATCGAATTCCTTGAAAGCTAATTTGCTATGGCATTGGTTGATGAATTGTGAGCAACTTGTCTGGGCTTCTGTGCCGACTCTTAATATCGATCGACCAAAGATTTTCCTGTGCGATAGTTTTAACCCGACTTACCATTACTAGCATCTATCTCGGAGGCGCCGCAGCGCACCTTACTCATAACTGAGAACTAACAACTTCACAACTGCCAATTTACATAGCACAAATATTCCTAAAGTGACAGCCTGCCGCAGACATATTTCTACACTTCCGACTGTAGGGGGATGCTTTAGCTCGACAATAAGGCGATGATTGCCATTGGGGGCATGAGTCTAAAACTATACATTAGTTAACTGGCGCCAATGAGCACGCGCACCCACTCCTTAACGAGGAATATACTATGTATCAAAATTTGCCAATAAATCCACAACTGTATAACATCGGGTTCTGGCTGGCTCAAGTGCCAGTAGAGCAGACTACTACAAACACAGCAGAAGACGCAGCACTCCTCTATTCCGGGCCGCAATTTTTTATCGCCTTGATAGCTGGAGTTGTACTCGCCTGCGCTTTCCAACTATTGCTAACAAATTTATCAGTAGCCGCGGGCCTTTCGTATATGGGACAATCCCACGACGACGGCCACCACTCGGATAGTGGCAGCCCCCCAGTCCGCCACATCGGCCGAAAGGTAGGTACTTGGACGCTAATCACCGTCACCGTTGCCCTATTCTTTGCTTGCTTGCTAGCAGTTAAGCTGAGCTTGATTAGCAGCCCCGGTTTAGGTGCGATCGTCGGTTTAGTCGTCTGGGCAACCTATTTCTCAATGCTCGTCTGGGTGAGTTCCACCACGGTTGGTCAGTTGATCGGTTCCCTCGTCAACACCGCGACATCAGGCTTTCAAGCCATTGTCGGCACCGCAGCCTCGGCCATCGGCGCCAAAGCAGCCAGCAACCAAGTAGTCGCCACAGCCAAAGCAGCAGCAGCAGCAGTGGGTCATGAACTGGGTAGCGCTATCGACCCCACAAGCTTGCGCGAAAACGTCGAAGACTACATCCAAAGCCTCAAACCGCCAGAATTAGACATCAAAGGGATGCGTAGCGAGTTTGAAAAATTGCTTAATGATCCGCAACTAAAAACGATTGCAGCCGAAAATTTGCCGAATCTCGATCGGCAAACTCTTGTAGATTTAGTAAGTTCGCGATCTGACTTATCAAAACGCGACGTAAACCGGATTGTAGACCAACTTCAAGATGCTTGGAAACAAGTAGGAAAACAAGGGCAGCAATCAGACGGCATCGCCCAATTAGTAGACTATCTCAAATCTGCCAAATCGGGAGATTTGGTCTCAGATAAATTGGCAAGTAGGGTAGAAAAAGCCCTCAGCAATCTGGGCGGTCAAAATTCTGGACAAAGCCCGACCATGATGTCCCAAGCAACGACAATGGCAGTCAATGCTTTAATGGGAATAGTATTGGGTCGCACGGATATTTCTGACTTGGATGTGGAAAAAGTAGTCGGTCAGCTCAAAGAAGCTAAAGAGAAAGTTACCCAGCAAACTGATAAAATTACCGCTCAAGTCAAAGGCGAACCCGTAACTTACAGCCCAATTCGTGCGGACGTAGAAAACTACCTACTCAACACTTATTCGTGGCAGATGAACCCCCAAGCTATCGAGCGCGAATTTCGGGACGTTCTCTACGATCCTACAGCCGATCCTGGAACTGTGCGCCGCGAATTAGAAAAACTAAAACAGTCTAATTTTGCCGAAATCCTGGCTAGTAGAGGCGTTTTTACCCAAGACAAAATTAAAGAAATTTCCCAGGAATTAGAAGCAATTAGACAGCGCGTTTTACAAACCGTGATCTTTGCCGAGGAGCAAGAAAAATCTCGCGATTTGCAGTGGCGGTTGGAAACTTATTTGAAGCTGACGCCGAAAGAAGAACTGACAGCAGCAGGTATCGGGAGCGATTTCAAAAAAATCTTAGAGGATTCCGACGCTAGTTACGAACAGTTGCGCGATCGGCTTTCTCCTTACACCCGCGACAGTTTTGTGCAAATTCTCCGAGGCCGCGAAAACTTCGGATTCCAGGAAGTAGAACAGATTGTTCAAGAGTTGGAAAGGACGCGAGATGTAGTTTTAGCAGATGCTAAAGGTCTGCAAGAAGCAGCGCAAGCCCGACTAGACAACCAGTGGCAAAGAGTACAAGAATACTTGAAGTCTACGGGCAAAGAAGAACTTAATCCCGAAGGCATCAAGCGCGATTTGAAAACGCTGCTGGACAACCCGGAAGCGGGAATGTGGGCGCTGAGAGCTAGAGCTTCTAAGTTCGATCGCGAAACTTTGGTAAAATTGCTATCTCAGCGGAAAGACCTCAGCGAAGACCAAGTAAATCACCTTCTCGACAGCGCCGAAGAAAATTGGCACAGCGCGGTGCATGCGCCGCAAAAGTTGGCCGAAAAAGCTAAGGATCAGTACGACCATACAACAACCGCCCTTGCAGATTACCTCCGCAATACGGGCAAATCCGAACTCAATCCTGAAGGGATTCAGCGGGATTTGACAAAACTGCTGCAAAATCCCAAAGAAGGAGCTTTAGCGCTGCGTGGCCGTCTGTCTCAAGTCGATCGCGATACTTTGGTAAAACTGCTTTCTCAGAGACAAGATTTGAGCGAGGAACAAGTCAATCAAATTATCGACCAAGTGCAGGAAACCCTTGGCTCGATTGTGAAAGCGCCGCGCCGTTTGGCAAAGCGGATGCAAAGCCAAGTGCAGGATTTTCAGAGCGTTTTAGAAGATTATTTGCGTAATACGGGCAAGGATGAATTAAATCCCGAAGCCATCAAGCGCGACTTGCAACTGCTGCTGCATGACCCGAAAGTCGGCGCTTACAGTTTGGGCGAGCGCTTGTCACACATTGATCGAGCTACAGTTGTTTCTCTGCTGTCTCAGCGGCCGGATATTTCTGAAGCAGAAGCCAATCGCATTGTGGATGGAATTTTGTCGGTGCGCGATGAGTTCGCAATGCAAATTCAGAAAATACAGGAGGGTATTCAGTCGGTAATTGACGGGGTTCTCGGAAAAATTCGGGATTACCTCAATTCGCTCGATCGCCCAGAACTAAATTACGAAGGCATTACGCGGGATGTGCGGAAGTTATTTGACGATCCGCAAGCCGGATTTGATGCTTTGCGGGATCGGCTGGGTCATTTCAACCGCGATACTTTAGTAGCACTAATGAGTTCTCGCGAGGACATTTCCGAAGCAGATGCCAACCGCTTGATCGACCAAATTGAAAGAAGCCGCAACAGCGTCTTGCAAAGAGCAGAACGCTTGCAGCAAGAGGCGCAGCTTCGCCTCGAAAGCATCAAAGTGCAAGCTGAAAAACAAGCCGAAGAAACCAGGAAGGCAGCAGAAGTTGCCTCTTGGTGGCTGTTTTTCACCGCTCTTACTTCGGCGGCAGCAGCAGCCGGCGCCGGTGCTTTAGCCGTCATCCGATAAAAAAAACTCAAGTTGCGATCGGATTGCATATAGTGCCTGATGTGAGTTTATACTGACATCAGGCACTAATGTTAGTAAAGGATTTGATCGGGGAGTGGGAACGGGTTTTTATTAATTTGTTAGTACGGTTGAATAATGTTATGGTAAACCAGTTCCTACCCGTTTTTTGAGGCTGGTGCCAACGGTGAATCTATACATTTTAATTAGCAGTTTTGATTAATTTAAAATATAAAAGTAAAAAGCAGATTTTATTGATTGTTGTATATTTTATGTGCAGATGTAATAAATAAAAAGTCGCTGGATATTCATTGCCTCTCCTATCACAATTTTTGAACGGGGTTCAGGCTTGCAGGCTGGATTTGCTTTGAGGCAGATTCTACAACTGTTGCAAGGATTACTGAAGAATGACAAAAATCAAAACAGTTATTGGAGTGAAAACCTTTTGGCAAAGCAAACTTAGCGGGCCAGTTCCCTCTCTCCTCAATATTTTTTAGGTACAATAATAGAGAGGGTTCTCCACCCAGCACGTCTGTTCTCCCAACCGCCCACCTCCCTGGCTGCGTCAGTATCAAACGCGAATTGTTTTGAGTTCGATCGGCGGTTTATGTTGAAGATGCCGATCGTCAGGTTATAACTTGTAGGTCATAGGTTGTAAATAATATGGAACTAAAGCTGTGAAAATACTACACTGACTGTGGGGGGCAACATACCGGATACCTTGGAAATACCAAGGGCTTTGCTTTCGTCAGCCCAGAACAGTCCAAACACGCAGGCCCTGCGATCGCCAATGCTAAACAACCTACGTCTCAAACCTCTCCTGGCTAGTTGCCTATTAGCACCGTGAGGAGGGCGACGCCATGCAACTCCGAAAAAAAACACTATTAATCATCGGTGCAGCGCTGATCAGCCTGATTGTGGTTCTCTATGCCACTGCATCAACTATTTTGCTGCATGATTTTCACAACCTGGAGGCACAGTACGTCCGCCAGGATGTCGCACGGGCTTTGGACGCATTAGATGATGACTTGTCGAATTTAGACACCAGCGCCCAAGATTACGCCGAGTGGGACGATACTTACTCTTTCGTCGAAACACGGAACGAAAATTTTGTCAAGTCAAATTTCGTCGATTCGACATTTATTTACTTGAGACTAAACTTATTGGTGCTGCTTGACTCCAACGGTAAGACGATCTTCAGCAAAGGTTTCGACCTGAAATCCCAAACCGAAATCCCGATTCCCGAAAGCTTAAAACAGCACTTGACCGAGGCACTAATAGACTCATCGACAGTCGAGGGCGATCGCCCCGCCGCCAAAACAGGCGTCCTCACCTTGCCAGAAGCCAGACTGCTGATTGCCGCCAAGCCCATTTTCAACAGCAACGCCCAAGGTCCGTCGCGGGGAACGCTGATCTTGGGACGCTACCTCGACAGCAGCGAAATCGGTTTGCTTTCAGAACTGACTCACCTGTCAGTCGATTTTAGATTGCCGAGTTTAGATTTTAAAGTGGGAGCCGCGAACTACTCCGGGCACAGCGCCAAGGCGCTGGCTCGATCGAGGCAGGAGCTGGAAAATGTCAAGCTCAAAATTTCCAACCTCAAATCAGTAGAAATTTTAGTTGAGCCACTAAGCGACAGCTTAGTCGCAGGATACGCCCTGATTCGCGACATCCACGGCAACTTAGCGCTGCTGCTGCGAGTAGAGACAGATCGCATCATCTACGGCCAAGGTCAGGCTACCTTGGAGCTGTTTACCTTATCAATACTGGCAGTAGGTTTAATATTTAGCGCCATCACCCTGCTGTTGCTAGAAAGATTAGTCTTGGCTAGATTGGCTTCCTTGAGCACCAGCGTCAGCAACATCGCAGCCAACGGCGACCCAAGCTTAAGAGTTCAGATGGCCGGAGCAGATGAGCTCGCAAGCTTGGCCGACGGCATCAACCGAATGCTAGAAGCATTGGGCAATTCTCAAGTCGAACGTAATGAAAGCGAAGACCGCTATCGGTTGATGGCCGAAAACTCAACCGACATGATCACCAGACACGACCCCACAGGCGTGTTTGTCTACGTCTCCCCCGCCAGCCGGGCTTTACTGGGATACGAACCTTCGGAACTCATCGGCCGCGTCCCCAAGGATTATTTTCACCCCGACGATTTAGAAACCATTGCCAAAGCTCACTGGAAAGTCCTGGCCCTCCCAGTTACTTACACCGTCAGCTACCGCATCCGCCGCAAAGACGGCAAATACATTTGGTTTGAAACCACCGGCCGCACGATCAGTGATCCCCAAACCGGCGAAGTCCAAGAAATTATCGGCATTTCCCGCGACATCAGCGTGCGGAAGCAAACAGAACAAGAACTGCGAGAAAGCGAAGCTGCCATCAAAGCTTTGTACCAAGTAACTTCGGCTCCCCGTACAGACCCGCTAAACCACCTCTCTACGTTTGATTTGCGCCTCCAAGAACTACTGGGAATGGGATGTCGGCATTTAGGCCTGTCCGTGGGAATTTTGTCCTGCATTCAAGGCGACAACTATCAAATAATGGCTGTTGAGTGTCCCGACGGGTCGATTGTCAAAGACCAAATCTATGATCTGGAAAAAACTTTCTGCGTCGCTACGTCAATGGCAAAAGAACCGATTTACTTTGAGTCGGTGCGATTTTCGGGTTTTTCCTTCAACAGCGACGATCGAGCTTTCCCCATCGAAGCTTACATGGGCATTCCCGTCACGGTGGGAGGTGAAGTTTACGGCACTCTGTGCTTCTTTTCTCCGACTCCTGTGACAGAACCGTTCCGAGCTGTAGACAGAGAGTTGGTGAAACTGATGGCTCAGTGGGTGGGAAGCGAACTCGAACGCCAGCAAACAGACGTAGATTTGGCAAAAGCTCGCGATCAAGCACTGGCAGCTACTAGAGCCAAAAGCGAATTTTTAGCCACCATGAGCCACGAAATTCGCACTCCGATGAATGGAGTCATCGGCATGACCGGTTTGCTGCTGGATACCCCCTTAACTCGCGAACAGCGCGATTTTGTAGAAACTATCCGCAGCAGCGGCGATGCCTTGCTGACGCTGATCAACGATATTCTAGATTTCTCGAAAATTGAGTCGGGCAAATTGGACTTGGAGGAACATCCGTTTGACATCCGCACTTGCATTGAGGAATCTCTAGACTTGGTAGCTGCTAAGGCTGCAGAAAAAAAACTGGAAGTGGGTTACTTGATCGATCGTACTGTACCGGCAACGGCGATCGGCGATAGCACCCGCTTGAGGCAAATTTTAATCAACTTGCTCAGTAATGCTGTTAAATTTACCGACGCTGGAGAAGTGGTGGTTGCTGTGACTGCCAAAAAGATTTCAGTGTCGGCGGCTAACGCTAAAGAACCCCCATTAATTGCTGGCGAATCGGTAGCAATTAACCCAGCATACGAAATACATTTTGCGGTCAAAGATACCGGTATCGGCATTCCGAGCGATCGCATGGATCGGCTATTTAAATCTTTCAGTCAGGTTGATTCTTCAACGAGCCGGCAGTACGGCGGTACCGGATTGGGTTTGGCAATTAGCAAGCGTTTGGCCGAAATGATGGGCGGCCGGATGTGGGTGGAGAGTATGGGTAGTGTCGCGGGCAATCCTCCTGCAGATTTTAGATCATCGGCAGTTTTTGATTTGGGATGGGCAGAATCTTGCGAAATTGCCGAAAAATATGGCTATGGCAAATCTGTACTCAGTAACAAGCCGATCGGCCACAATACGCAATCCGTTGGCTCTACTTTTTATTTTAGTACGATCGTTTCTGGCTGCAAGAATTCCTTACCACTTAACTTGAGCAATTCTCAACCTGAATTAGCTGGCAAGCGAGTCTTAATTGTCGATGACAATGCTACCAACCGCAAAATTTTGACTCTCCAAGCTCTGTCTTGGGGAATGGTGGCTAGGGCTTCAGCTTCGGCTCGTTTGGCTTTAGATTGGCTGGCTGCTAAAGAGATGTTTGACTTGGCAGTTTTGGATATGCAAATGCCGGAAATGGACGGGTTAGCTTTAGCGGCGCAAATTCGCCGATATCCTGATTGCGAAAAGTTGCCGTTAGTGATGCTAACTTCGATCGGCAGGCAAGAAATTAATCCCCCTGCTATGGAGATGGATTTTGCTGCTTTTTTGAATAAACCCATCAAACAATCTCAGCTTTACAATGTTTTAATCAATATTTTTGGAGAACAGACAACGGAATTTAAAGGGCAGCGCACTAGCGGGCCTTTCTTGCAAACCATACCCGTGCTGGCCGAGAACTTACCTCTGCGGATTCTGTTGGCTGACGATCATTTGGTGAATCAGAAGGTGGCTTTGCAAATTTTACAGCGGATGGGGTATCGCGCGGATGTGGCGGGAAACGGTATTGAAGTGCTCGAAGCTTTGCGCCGCCAACCTTATGATGTGGTGCTGATGGATGTGCAAATGCCGGAAATGGACGGACTGGAAACTACCCGCCGCATCCGCGAGCAATTTTCAGCAGATTTAACTGTAGAAAATCCCACGGGAGAATCAGAAGTTTCCGTAACAAATGAGCAATCTCATCATCTAGATACGACCACAAATCCCACGGGAAAATCAGAAGTTTTCGCAACTGATGAGCAATCTAATCATCGAAAATCGAAAATCGAAAATCGAAAATTGACTGATGAGGAATCTAACAATCGAAAATCCAAAATCCACAATCTAAAACCACCTAGGCCTTGGATTGTGGCGATGACGGCAAATGCGATGCAGGGTGATCGCGAAGAGTGTATGGCTGCGGGGATGGACGACTATTTGAGCAAGCCGATCGCGATTGACCAGTTGGTGCGAGCTTTGATGGCGTGTAAATCTCGATCGAACTCCGCATTCGATCGCCTGCAACCGATCATTTGTTTGGATGCCCCGGGGGAACAGATCGAAGGAACGAGTGAATTAGAAGTGCGATCGAATGTGGCTGTTGCGGGAAATCCACAACTGACAATTCCCCATTCGCCGGCTGTCGTCGATTATGGTGCATCAAATCTCGATCGGGCTTTGTCACAGAGCCACGATTCCCTGAGTGCCAAGATTATAGAGGGATTGCGAGAAGTGGAAGCTTTGGACGAGGCGATCGAGATTTACCTCGAAACAGCTCCCGAACTGCTGCGAGGCATCTCTATGGCTCTGTCCAACGCTGATCCGCTGGCTTTGCGGCGATCGGCTCACTCTTTAAAGTCGATTAGCGGTACTCTCGGTGCTTTTCGCTTGTTTGAGCTGTGCGAGGAACTCGAAATCATGGGCCGCATCGGCACAAATGCTAACCAGCCTTTACCTGATCCGGCCTGCGCGCTTTTAGAAGAGGTTGAGGCCGAGTATCAAAGAGTCGAAACGGCGTTAAAAATAGAAATGCAGTACAGCGAAACAAGGACAGAATAATTAACAAGTCATAACTAACTATTGTTCGTGGGTGGGGGAGGGTTTTTGATATGGTTGGTTTTAGGCCGAGGCATTGATGGTTGGTGAAACCCTCCCTAGGATTACAAGCTGTACCGATCGGCTAAATCTCTGGCTGCTTGTCGGTGTTTTTCTACCAAACTCGGCGGGGAAAGCACTTGGGCGTTATCCATATATCTGTTCACCCACAGACTGAATTCGTTGAGGGAGCGATCGGGCAAATCGATCTGATAATCGACATAAGCCACTTTGCCAAAACTATTCTTCGGGCCCTCTCTAATCTTTTGTCGCGGATGCCGCCGATCGCCCTCTAACATAAATCCCACCACTTCCTCGAAAAACCGCACCCTCACTTTTTCTAACTTCAGCGTACCCTGCAATTCAGCCTGCTGTTCCTCTAGATTGCCTAAGAACAACCCCCAGCCGTTTTTTAACAACTTTTGAGCGATTTTCAAACGTTGTCCTTGTAAAGCTAAGCCACGTCCTTCTGCATTGATAATTTCGCAGTAGTCGGTAAAGCGATTCACCCGTACTACCTTCAAGTGTCCGTTGTCGTAATTTTCGCAAATGAGATACCAGGCGATATCGTGATAAATCAGTTGCAGAGGCCAGATGCGGTGGAAACCAATCTTGCCTTTACCGTAAGGATCGCTTTGGCGGTGAAGTTCGATCGCCTGGCCTCGAACAATTGCTGTTTCTACGATGTCTAGTTTGTGAAATAGGGTATTGCGATATTCTTGGCGATCAAGCATTTCTACAGGATCGGTGTAAATAATCGCACGATTTAGGTGTTCGCGAACCGGATAAAACAATTGACCTTTGAGTTCGATATCTAACCCGCGCAACAGTTTAGTGAGTTTTTCACAAATTTGGCGGGCTTGGGGATTTCCCTGATATTTGGCTTGAGATGCTATTGCTTGAAATGCGAATAGTAGTTCTTCGCGATTCATTGCGCCGGTGCCGAGATAGTAGCCGAAGCGATACATTCTTTTGTCGAGGATTCCGTAGCGGCGCAAAGTTTCTAAGTCTTTGCGAATTGTGGGAGTTGCGGGATAGTTTTCGGGAAATTCGATGCTGAATTCGGCGGCAATTTTCTGCAATTGAGATTGAACTTCTAGCAAAGCGTCGTGATATTTAGTGTCGGAGGCTTCTGTGTCGGAGTGTCCGATGCCCGGATGGTTTACCAATGTGGCGATGAGGAGCATGATGCGATCAAACGTTAGTTTGTCGGCATAGGGGTGAGGAGTTGGTTTTTTTGCCATGATGGGGGTAAAGCGGGTAAAAGTCAAGGAAAAGACAATATTGACACAAAAGTATAGAAAAACCTTAAAGCCCTTATTTAGATAGCTGTAGGTTTTTCAAGAGATTTGATAAATATTGTAAATGGCGAGACTCGAAGCTGGCTCGACTGATATATTGAGTTGAGTAGAACTTAAGCAATTAGCTACTTGGGAGACTACCAGCAGCATTCAGGTGGGCAGTGCCCGCTTTAAAATTGAATTTATGTCTGCATACACTGCGATCACGTTTGCCCCGGTTCAAGGCTTTATCGAGAAATCCCGCAAACTCCGAGATTTGTATGGGGCCTCACTGATTTTATCTTTTTTGAGTTCTAAGCTCGTACAGAAAGCAGATCCTTTAGGACTTAAGGTGATTTCTCCTGGATTGCCTAATATGCCAGAAGGAATGCCAAACCGAATTCTAGTTAAAGGGAAATTTGAGCGCAACGATGTCCAAAACACTCTCTTAAAAGAATGGCAAGAAATCTTAAAGGTTTGCCGCGAGTGGATAGAAAACAATCTTGACATCCCAAAAGACCAATATTACTGGTCACAAACGGAAGATAAAAAAGGCAGACAAAAAGGAGAGTGGGAACGATGGGGAAGCTATACCTGGGAAATTTTTTGGGGATACGGTGAATCTGAAAAAGAAGCCATCAAAAAGGCAATGGATGACTTGGAGACTCGCAAGCTAAAGCGAGATTGGACAGCTATCAACTGGATTGGTGATAGTTCAAGTTTGACGGGGACGGATGCGATCGCATGGCATCAACTAGGTAAAGAGTCAGACGACCCAGGACGATTGCTCACAAAACAGGAACAGGAGTCACAAGAACTTTTTTATCGCCGATTGTCTTGGCTGCTGGACGACCCAGATTACAGGGTTGGGAAACCAAGTCTATCGCTGGAAAAGTTGAGAGACTATGAAAAATCTAAGCCTGATGGTATTGGGAAATATATTGCTGTCAACGAACGTCTGAGTATTCCCGAATTGGTCAAGCGTTTAGTCACCTACGACAAAATAGCTGATGTTATCGGGATGGAGAAACTCAAAAAACAACCAGATGATCCAGAGTTCAAAGATATTCACCGTGAAGCTGGATACTGGACAGGCTGGTTTATGGGCGATGGCGATCAAGTTGGAGATAAGCTTAAAGAACTTGCCACACGCCCTGAAAGTGATGAAAATAAGCAAGAACATGACCTCAACCGCTTCACTGAGTTAATGAGGCAGTGGGGGAAAAATTTTCAGGATAACAAACATCTGTTTCCTAAAGGTAAGGGGCGTGTTATCTATGCTGGTGGTGATGACTTTCTCGGAGTGCTTTACAGTGAGAAAACTGATACACAAGAAAAGCCTGAGAAAGTGAAACCGATAGAGGCCTTAAATTGGTTGTTAACGCTAGAAGACCACTGGAAAGAACATCAGAACACAATAAAGCAGGAATTTAATCTGGCTCAGGATTTCACCTATAGTGTAGGTTTTGTTTGGGCGGGGCATCAGGTTCCACAGCGAGATATTTTACAGCACTGTCGGGAGGCTGAAAAACGGGCAAAAAGTTTAGGGCGCGATCGGCTTACGATGCGAGTAGTTTTTAACAGCGGTCAATTTGTGCAGTGGACTTGTCCTTGGGACTATCTTCATGTGTTGAGGAATTATCGCGATCGGGATGGTAAAACTTGGGGGGAAGAACCAAACTGGACTCACATCTACAACGATTGGGCGCAACTAAAAGCACGTCATGCTATTCGGCTTCAAGAAATGGAAGAGCTTTCTATAAACAAGGAACTAGCTCTTGTCATATTCAATTTATATTTCGATAACTCGGGAGAGAAGTTTAAGCAAGGAAGGAAATGGAGCGATTTGGCAGGGGATAACTCTAACTCTGCGATCGTGAATTGGATCGATGACCTTGTTCAAGTGGGATGGCAGTTATGTCGAAAGAATTCCAATATTTAATTGCGGTTTCTCCCTTGGGATTCATGTATGGCAGTGCAGGAGCTTTTCTGTCTCCAGAGAATCTAGTCGGGCGATCGGGTAGTAAGTTTCCACCGGATAGCGCCGCGATCGCTGGACTGTTTTTGAATGCCAATCGCGAACAGAAGTTTGCTTCTCACCAAGAGCTTAGAGATAAGCTCGTAATTTCAGGCCCTTTTTGGGCAAAACAGGATACGCCTAAACAATTCTACGTGCCAATTCCTTGGCATCAAGTAATTGCTGAAAAAGAGGATGATGAATGGGTTTTTGTGAAAAAGAAATCTAATGAATCAGGCATTGTTCAAGGAGATGAGGATAAATGGTGTCTGGGTCAGCATCAATGGGAGCGCCAGAACAAAGATTTGAAACCAGAATATAGTTGGCAGTCGATTGATGCCTGGAATTTACCCGCAGAAGAACTGCGAGAAAGAAAAGCGATCGCCAAAGCACCGTGGGAATTTGTCTCGTTTCTGCATCCCAAAATCAAGACCCAAGAGCGTCACGTTGTCGAAAAGAACGGACTTTTCTTAGAAAGCGCCGTGCAGATTCCTGAAGATTACTGCTTAGTATATCTCTCTAACTATGAAATACCTAGTGGGTGGTATCGATTGGGCGGTGAAGGACATCTGGTGGAAATTGAAAGTCACTTTCTCTCAGAAAAACACAAAATCAATCGATTACTTAACCCTAAGAATAAGATTCAACAAGCCTTTGCTCTGATAGCACCTGGAGTCTGGGGGTCGAACAAATTATCATACCGTTACCCTAATCATCCCAGTTTCCCTCGGCAAGGACTCAAAATGTTGACCGATAAACCAGTGCCCTACCGCTATCGCATCGGTCATTCCCAGAAAGAGGAAGAAACAGAAGGTGAGGGCGATCGCTACGATGCCAAGAAAACCGGGCGACTCAGCCGGGGACGCTACGCCGTTCCAGCAGGAAGCGTTTATGTTTTCAAACATCCCCTCGAACTTACTTGGTGGGATTTCCCAGACGAGTGGTTCCCAAAAGAAGGATTTCCCCTCAAACATTTGGGGTGTGGTTTGTGTTTACCCATTGATATTCAAGGATTACCGCAATGTACCGCAAAGCTTACGGAGTAATTGAAACCCTTGCACCTGTCCATGTGGGCGCAACCGCAGGGGAAGAAACTGGCAATCTCAACCTGATTTTTCGCGATCAGTTTACGCAAACAGGAATTATTCCAGGCAGTTCTATTCGGGGACGGTTTCGCGCAGACTTAAGAGATAGGGAACCGGGCGAAGAACAACTATGGTATGGACATGAAGTCGTTGATGGTCGTTCTGATGGGGGGACAACCGAAGCACTTGTAAAGTTTGAATATGCTTCACTCGTTTGGTTCCCCGTGTTCTGTCCTGGTCAGCCTGTAGTTTGGGTAAGTTGCCCTCTACTGTTGAAACGGTTTAAACGCATTGCAGGCGTAACAGCAGATATTCCTGAACCTTACACCGCACAGAAAGGTTTACAGGGTCGGCAGATGGAAGACCGAGGCAAAATTCTCTTTTTTAATTTAGGGTTTCTTGAATTTGAGCATGAGGAGGACTTATCAGCTTGGATTCCCACGGGCACAGATTTAGATGCTAATAAGTTAGTCGTGGTTCACGATAACGATATTGCGATGCTGCACGATATGGCACTGTATCGCCAGAGTCGCGTCAAATTGGGATCGAAAGAAAAACCCAACGAAAAAAAAGTTGATGGTGGTGCTTTTTTCAATACTGAAGCTTTGCCAGAAGGAAGTATTTTAGTATTTCCGATCGCGTTGAAGCAAGGCGATTGGAAACCCTTTGGCGAAAATGAGAATTCATCAGAGTTATATTTCGGTGGTTTGGAATCAATTGGTTTTGGTCGTTGTCTTGTATCACTTTCAGGAGATTATCAGTAATGGGTTGGAAATCTTACGAACTCGATCGCGCTGCTCAAAAGCTAGTGCTCAACGCACGGGAGCGCGATCCAAAATCCCTCAATCAGTCCCATAATATGCGAATGGCTGTAGCTTATGGGTTAGAGCGCTTCTGGGGCGAACACTTGCGACTTAAAGGTAAAAAACTAGAAGATGAAAATAAATCTAAGTTTTGGAAGGAAACATGGGATGCTCTCGTAGAAGTCATGTACAAAGCAGGCGTAATAATTCCTAACGAGCCTTTACATCCTGATAGTAATGGCAAGATTCCGACTAGAGAAATTCAGGCGATGTCTGAAAGTCTCTGGGCATTGCCTGTGGAAGATCAGCGAGTGGCGATCGCAGTCTTGACTCAATTGTGCGATTGTCTTGTGTGGTGGACGCAACGCTATAAAGTTCGGGAGGGTCGTCAATGAAATTGATTCCTAATGCACACAAAAAGATTCCCATGATGTTTCGGGCACAGGTGCAGGGGCGATCGCAACTGCAATATCTCGATCCTGACAAGAAAAGGGCTGGCGAGCAACAAGATGTTGAAAGGTGGGCAGATGAATGGACTGACAAAGCTGAGTTTATTTCTGCGGAAGATGCACAAGACGTACAGACTGAGACATACGGAGCAAAATCTTATCAAATCTCTTGGCGGTTTGTCACCAATGGCGGGCAAGATGATGGAATGCTTCGTCCTGTAATCGGTGCTTCAGGGATGCCCTTCTATCCTGGTAGCAGTATGAAAGGAGCGTTTCGCCAAGCTTGCGAACAAGCGGAAAAAGCAGGTGATATACCGCTAGGAACCTGTAATAATTATTGTGGCGATGAGTCGGAAATTACACCAGGTATTTTGCGGTTTCAGGGCGCTTATCCTACTAATGATTGGACACAAGGGTTACTAGACTTAGTTCATCCTCAACAGGGTTGGCAAGTTATGACTCGCGAGACTGATAAAAAACCAAGAGGGGAGAGTGGATATGCTCAAGTTTCTCTTTACCAGCCGACCCTAAGATTTGCTATCTCCTGTTCTCAACCGCTATCATCCGCTCGGTGGCAGCAAATTTGGCAAATTTGGGAAGCAGCCATCGCGGCCGGATTAGGTTCAAAAGTCTCTACAGGCTATGGACAAATTACCAAAACTTCTCACCCGATTGTTTATCGGGCAAAACTCAAAGGACAAGGACAAGCTGCTAAACTGATTGATGGTACGGGGGAGTTTCGTCCTAACATTTTTCGAGCTGCACTGCGCGGTCATGCCTTAAGGATTTTTGGTGGCATAACAGATAGTGAAACCGCCGAAGAATTAGTACAGAACTTGTTTGGAGGTATCCAGCAAAAAGAAGGAACCTTGGGGTTGCTAGGGTTCCAATTTCATGCTTCTAAATTAGAGGTAAAATCTTTTGGCTCTGGGAAGTATGCTCAACCTGCCTACGAAGTAGAGGGAGAACTGATTTGGTTTTTAGCTAAACCATTATCTGACCCTCAACAAGAATCTCTTCTGAAAAAGTTGGTTAGCAAGTTAATGCAGTTTGCAATGGTTATGGGAGGATTTGGTAAATCATGGCGGCGAGTGGATCACCGCAAATTTTTTGAAGAATATTACGAAAATAACTACAAAGCATTGATTGGTTGTCACTGGCAATGGTTAGGAGAGAATACACAATCACGAAATGTGCAGGTTAGCCGATTAGAGAAGGTAGGTGAATTTTTAGAGATAGTCCAACAAATAGCTAGAGAGTGGATACAATCTCAAAACAAGCCGCTACGACAAACTGAATGGGCAAAAGATTGGCGAGAAGCTTGGCATCCAAGTAATGTTCAGGTTTGGGGTCGAATTGCAGACAATACTGATGAAAGTGCCGCAGTGCGCTGGTTTCACCAACCCTACCAACAAAAAATACCAGGCATTCAGCTAGAAGGCTCAATTTATCAATCATCTGTAACAGGAAAAATTGGGCAAATTAGTCTTATCTGGCATCGACTTTACCCTTTGATTCTTGTTAAAAATAATCCTGACAATCCGCGAAAGCCGATTATTAAACCAACTCCTCGCTATTTGGAACTGATCACGCTCTTTCCAGATGGTTCACCAGAGTCAAATGATTTTTTAGATTTTCTGAATGCTAAACCTGATGGATTTAAACTACTTTGGGGAGAGGAGCAATGATGAATATTTGGATTCTCACAATCGGTAGCAGTGATGTGCAGCTTGAGAGCGATAAAAAAAATCGTGAAAAGGGCAGAGCCGAGAAGCAAAGAAGTCATAAGGTGTGGTCTGAATGGTATGATGAGGCGATTAAAGAAGAGTGTCACGATTTACTTTTTGAACCTAAGCAATCTTATAAAGATAGTGATGAATCTTACCGAGTTGAGGCCCGAGTCTTGGGAACGGTTTATGAATCAAGCTCTCGGCAGCTACAAGATGAAATTTGGTCGTACTTAACTTTCCCTCTACTAGATAACTTTGTGGGAAACTTCACAACATTGCCTCCAGATGCGATCGCTATTCTACTAACAGATCAATCTGAGTTTTTCAAAGATAACAAAGCGAGACGAAAACCGAAATGTGCTTACTGGCAAGATACCTGCAAGTTGGAGCCAATTTTGAAGAGGTATTTTCAGCATAAATTTCCACAGGCACAATACAAACCGATTTTCTTGTTTCCGACATCTAGCGATGAAGGATTAGATGATTGGAATCACGTTCTCGATTTGGTGCGTGGAAACCTACGGGTGATCGAGTTTGATGGCAAAGAAATCAAAAATGAAGAAATTGAGACGGTATATGTTAGCCATCAAGCAGGAACTCCAGCAATTTCATCGGCTGTACAGTTTGTCACTTTGGCACGGTTTAGAAACAATGTCGAGTTTTTAGTTAGCAATGAGTATAATCTAGAAACTCGTAAAATACCTCGTTCTACATATCTCGGAGCTATTCGACTACAGGAGGCAAATGCACTTTTGGAGCGGCATGACTATGCAGGTGTGCGGGATATTTTAGGGCTGACAAAAATAGCTACAAATAACCCTAAAGAGAAACGCATCAAAGATTTACTAGATGCAGGAGAACAGTGGAATTTTGCTGAATTTCAAAAATTTAAGAAAATTTTAGCCGATCGCAATTTGTTACCAGTCGATAATTTTCCGTGGTATCAGTCAGGATATGAATCAATCTATCTCGCTTGGGTTCGCTTGGAACAAGGCAGTACGGTTGATGCGTTATTTCATAGCTTCCGTGCTGCTGAAGGCTCGATTATTAAATGGGCGGAAAAGCGTTTTCGTTCTCACATCGTTCAACATCCAACCTATGGACTTCAAATTCAGATTTCCATTTGTCAAGAATTACCTAACTACTTAAATGCACTGTCTGAAAATCTGCAAAAAAACTTTCAAAAATGGCGCAATTTAGGACTGTATGGCGATCAACTTTATGAGTTGCTAAAACAAGCTCGACCTGATTGGCAAAACCATCCAGATATTAAAACTGTTTGGGAAGTTGCTAAAAAAGAACGCAATAATTGCTTTCACCGTCTAGAAGGTTTACAAGAATCAGAGGTTTTTGCTGCTTGGGATACTCAAAATAAAGATGAGTGGAAACAGCGGATTTTAAGCTGCATGAATTTTATTGCCCAACCAGATTTGCTACAAGAATTTACATCGCTTGAAGAAGCTAGTTTGATGGCGAAAGTGCATAAGGAATTAGTAGGGGCGATCGCCCCTAACAACATTCAAGCCTAAAATTGATATATCGCAGCATCCGGTTTTATGCGGTGTCGCGCCATACTTTGGGAGAGGTGGAGGTTTTGGGAGTGGGAGCACAGGTGACAAAAGCACCGGGGTAAGTGATTATTTAGCTAAGGTTGCGAGGCTGGCGGTAAATTAGCTCAAACGACTTTTTTCCGTCGCAAGCCTCGCAGCATTACTGGGCAAGGGTTTCAGGGTTTATTTTGAGCGAACACAGGTTTAAGTTCCGGGCGAAATATCTGAGCCTCGCAAATGGCCTCTAGACACCTTGCGCTGTCTTGGGTGTATCATAGAGGCCTCCCCACTCGTTGGGGAAACTAATTGAATGGAAACACAAGTTTGTCGTCTAAGCTTTGTCTAGCTTCTTGTAGCATGGCCTCCCCACTCGTTGGGGAAACTAATTGAATGGAAACATTTTAACCAATGCCGGGGTGTAACCTTTCTTAGCCTCCCCACTCGTTGGGGAAACTAATTGAATGGAAACTAATCTACGCATTTCTCTCCTTCTACTACTACTATCTCCCCACTCGTTGGGGAAACTAATTGAATGGAAACTTCAAAGATTGGAGCAAGACTCCAGGTGAAATATTAGTTCTCCCCACTCGTTGGGGAAACTAATTGAATGGAAACGCAAACAACAAACAACACATTTGCCCATTCTTCAATTTTGACTCCCCACTCGTTGGGGCAACTAATTGAATGGAAACATTTCGTTCCAGGTTAGGCTGTCTAGGGATTTTTGGGTGTGTACCTCCCCACTCGTTGGGGAAACTAATTGAATGGAAACTGATTGGTGATACCGATGCAGATGAATCCTTTGTCTTGGTACTCTCCCCACTCGTTGGGGAAACTAATTGAATGGAAACGCAATCGTGTTGCAGTCACAGCAATCCATTTTTTTCTTAGGCTCCCCACTCGTTGGGGAAACTAATTGAATGGAAACGCTCTCATGTCAAACTTGAGGATTGGAACGCCCCACATAGCGCCGACAGTCTTTGCCCTCCCCACTCGTTGGGGAAACTAATTGAATGGAAATAGTTGGTCAAAGTCCCAGCAATCGCACAGTTGCTCCTGTAAACTCCCCACTCGTTGGGGAAACTAATTGAATGGAAACGTGCGGACATCGTTGAATTGGTTTGGCTCGTCGTCATTCAGCCTCCCCACTTGTTGGGGAAACTCATTGAATGGAAACGATATATTTTCTGGCCACCATACCTGCACCTCTCCACTCCCCACTCGTTGGGGAAACTAATTGAATGGAAACGAAATTGTAAGCTTCCTATCCCAGATATCCTGCAATCCTCCCTACTCGTTGGGGAAACTAATTGAATGGAAACCCATTAGCCGTGTCAGCGGTAGCTAAATTACAGTTGAGAGTTTTAACCTCCCCACTCGTTGGGGAAACTAATTGAATGGAAACTGTGCCAAAATTACTAAATCACCAGGAGAATGTCGCGATAAACCTCCCCACTCGTTGGGGAAACTAATTGAATGGAAACAAGTCGTTAAGGGTTCGCGTTTTTATGTAAGTCACCATCTCCCCACTCGTTGGGGAAACTAATTGAATGGAAACTCTGCTTTCGCGTGTGGTAGCACGATCGTAGCAGGCTCCCCACTCGTTGGGGAAACTAATTGAATGGAAACGAACTACAGTCGGCTTTGATATTTTTCCACCGCAGACCGACTCCCCACTCGTTGGGGAAACTAATTGAATGGAAACGCTAAAACAAAATTAGTGGAAGTCTTCTATTAATGCGACAGTTTAAGGGAAACCATAAATAGCTGTTGACAAAAGACTAGATTTCTAATAGCCTAATTTTGGGGGACGCCTCTATCGCATAGAGTGAACGTCCTTAAGGCATCGTCCTATCCCCCAGCCGAAGGGTTACGGCACTGTCTAGCAAGTTAACTTGTCACTTGCTAGAAATACATAGCTAAGACAAAGTATGTCGAAGTCTTCTATTAATGCGGAATCGAAGGAGGCTTCGACTCCACCCGACACCGCAAACAGAAATTAAAAAATCAGAGCCTTCTGTAGTGCCAAAAGCTCTAATTTTTAAGCTCTAGAAAACTCCAAAGACAAACTTTTACAACTCAAATTTCTGCAATCAATCCGAGTTGCGAAGAATTAACAAGCACAAAAAAAGCCCCATAATCGGGGCTAAATATAACTATTCTCAGTCGTTGGGTGGGGGCGGGTTTATTATATTGTTGGTTTCTGACATAGATAGTTGGTGAAACCCGACCCTAGGATAATTGGGGCACACACGATCGCTTATTTTCGAGCTATTAAAACCCAATCGTCTGCTGTTTTGAAAATCTCAGCATTCTGCAAACCTAAATGTTTTAAAACTGGTTGAATGGAAACAACCGATCGCAGCCACGGAAATTAACGTTAAACACTCCCCACTCGCTGGGGAAACAAATTGAATGGAAACTCTTGAAACCATGCACGTATACCTACAGCAGCAAAAGCTCTAAACTCCCCACTCGCTGGGGAAACTAATTGAATGGAAACCTTTTTGCAGAAATTCTAAAAGTTCGGTTTCATCCTCATTTACTCCCCACTCGTTGGGGAAACTCATTGAATGGAAACTCATAATCAGAAGATTGCCTTTGATAAGCAATTATAGTCATTTCAAATAAATGTGAGACAGAGGTAAGATCATGATAAAATCGATAAAAATAGTTAATTAGAAAAAAATGGCTTACAGTCTAGACCTCAGACAAAAAGTAGTCAATTATGTGGAAAATGGAGGGAGTATAACGAAAGCTGCCGCCATATTTAAGGTAGGAAGAGCAACAATTTATAGATGGTTAGGTAGGGAAGACCTTCGACCAACTCAGGTCAATCACCGTCAACGAAAGCTAGATTGGGAAGCCCTCAAAAAAGATGTTGAAAAAAATCCGGAAGCAAGATTAGTAGAAAGAGCAAGAACTTTCTCGGTCAGACCTAGTGCCATCTGCTATGCCTTAAAAAAACTGAAAATTACCAAAAAAAAAACACCTTCGCTATAAAGAAAGAAATAGAGAAGAAAGAATGAAATATTACAGGAATCTGAGAGAATTAATTAAACTTTATGGCAGCAAAAGTCTTGTATTTATTGATGAGTCAGGATTTGAGGAATTTGAAGGTTCTGTCTATGCCTGGGCAAAAAGAGGAAAGAAAGTCTATGGCGAAAGATCGGGAAAACGGGGGAAAAGAGAAAATTTAGTAGCAGCAAGAAGAAAAGGAAAGAAGGACTTAATTGGACCAATGCTCTTTATGGGTAGTTTAAATGCAGAAGGATTTGAAGGATGGTTATCTTTGTATTTGTTACCAGATTTAACAAGTCAATCTATATTAATTATGGATAATGCACCCATTCATCGTAAGACGGTCATTAGACTATTGGTTGAGGATGCGGGTCATCAGATAATATTTTTACCAAAATACTCTCCTGACTTAAATGATATTGAGCATGATTTTAGTGCATTAAAGAGAGCTAAAATGTATGCGTCTCCTGGCACATCTCTTGATGAAGTTATTCGTGCTTATTGTGCAGAAAGAGTGTCTCATACTTATTTGAAATGACTATAAATTCTCTCCCCACTCGTTGGGGAAACTAATTGAATGGAAACTTCATGTCGCCAGCGACCGGGATTCCCCAGATTTCTGTGAAGTCCCCACTCGTTGGGGAAACTAATTGAATGGAAACGCTCGACATCCTCAAGTTGGGTGGGGGCGGGTTTTTGAGATTGTTAGTTTTTCACATAGATTATTGGTGAAACCAGCCCCGGAGGGCGATCGTAGGGGCTGGTTTTGCGAATAATATTTAATACCAGCAGACAATCTAGATAAACCCGCCCCCACCCAACCAATAACCTAGATTAACTTTAGGGTGCGATCGTATTTCACAAATGTAGATGCCGATTTGTGGTTGGGTGGGGGCGGGTTTTTGAGATTGTTAGTTTTTCACATAGATTGTGGGTGAAACCCGCCCCTACAATCATTTTTCAGGTGCAATTTCTGGATCTACTTGTTCAAAATTCACTTTATTATAGATATCGGCCACAGCAATTTCAAAGGATACTGAAGCAAGCGCGATCGTCTCATCCGATTCATTGTACTCAGCAAACGACCATCGCTTATCATCCGTCTTAGAAAAATGTTCGATATATCTCCGATTTTGGTCGATCAATAAGTATTCTTCAAGAGTGGGAATTGTGCGGTATCCCTCAAATTTTTTGCTGCGATCGTATCCTTTAGTTGAAGCTGACAAAACCTCAATAATTACCCTGGAATTGGTAATCGTATCGGTGCGGTTATTGTAATACTCCGGCTTCCCATATACTACCATCACATCGGGATAGGTATAGATGCGCTTCTTGGGTATCCACAAGCGGACATCGCTCATGAAAACATCATAATCCTCAGTCTTGAAAGCAAAATTTAACGCGGCATAGAAATTGCCAGCAATCCGATTATGATTGGTAGAGCCACCGGCCATAGGAAATATTTCACCGTCAATGTATTCGCTTTTGTAGTCAGCAGCTTCTTCTAGTGCTAGATATTCCTCGATCGAGTAGTATCGTTGTTCAGTAAGTTGCATAGTTCTATTAGAGAGCATTTAACTGAGGCTTTTGTTTAGTGTAACATTTTTGGGTAAGCTTTTTAAGGTTGAGTTTGTGTAGGGCGTTTTTTAGATGGTTGGTTTCTCATATATAGCCATTCTAAATCATTTGCATAATTCTTGTAGGGGCAAACCCCCCGTGGTTGCCCAATCTCTCGGAGGGCGGGCACGGGGGCACCGCCCCTACAGATTGCATGAGTGATTTAGACTCGCTATAGATAGTTGGTTAAACCATCTTCTACGTTAATTTTTGGACAAACACGATCGCTTATTTTCGAGTTACCAAAACCCAATCGTCCGCTGTTTTGACAATCTCAGCATTCTGCAAACCTAAATGTTTTAAAACTGGTTTTTCTAACAGAAAATAAGGTTGAGGAAGAGTTTGCCATTTCTGTTTTAGCGTCGGTGCGTCGGCGACAATAACTTGGCGTTGACTGTAAAAATTCAGCGATGGACGGCCCAAGCGGTGAGAAGTAAACACTTGTTGACCGGCCGGAGTGCCTGTGCGGACAATTTCGGCGATCGGCTTAACCGGATAATCCTCCGCCAGTTCCCAAACCCAGTTATCAGAAGCCACTAATACCAATAGCGTCAGGTAAGTTCCCCAAATTAAAACTAATATAAACTGTCGGTCTTTGCGGTGCAGCAATACGGCCGCCATTGTCATTGTCAAACCTACAAACATCAGCATTAACTGCAAATCTCGCTCCATCGGCACAATGTATTTCCCAATTTGCACTAAGCCACTGAAGTAAATGCAGCCGACAACACCAACTACAGCCAGCACTGCCAAAATCGCGGGGTGAGGCAACAAAGAAATAGCATCAAAATGTTCTTCCGCTTCCTCTTTGATCGGTTCTGGCGGCAGCCACAGTTGCTCCCAAACTTCAGCGAGATAACTGCCAACGGCAAGAGCAAAAGCTGGATAAATTGGCAAAACATACCACGGCAATTTAGTAGTCATCACAGAAATAGCCAGCAGATATACTCCAGTCCAAACCAATACTAATTTTGGCCCTGGAAAATTGCGATTTTCCCAACTCAAATGTAGCCCTTGTAGCCAAAATAACTGCCACGGCCAAGCTAATTTTAAAATTTCTAAAATATAATACCAAGGCGGGCCTCTGTGACTGCTCACAGGTTCCGAAATGCGCCGGAAAGATTCGTTAACTAAATTAGCGTGGATGAAATATTGGCCGTAGTGCAGCCATTGGGCAAAATACCAAGCAGCTACTGGCAATGTTCCGATCGCCAATCCGCCCCAAAGATACCCAGAAGTGAGGAGTCGCGGGGTATCCCAAACCAAAAAAATACAGCCCATCCCAGCCAGCAACAGCCCCAACATCACGCCTTTAGTGAGGCAAATGAGTCCGAACCCAATCCCCGCGCCCAAAGCATAGCGCAAGTCGCGGCGCGATCGTAGCAAACACCACATCGCCATCAGCAAAAAACACAAAACCGCCCCATCCAACATCGCCAAACGTCCATGCCGCACCACCGGTAACAGCGTCAGATAAACGAGGGCAGAAAAAATGGCGATCGAACGCGGCGGAAACAACTCCCTGCCAATGGCGTAAAGCAGCGGCACTGAAGTGGCTGTCAGCATTGCCGGTACCAACCTCGCCGTCAATTCGCTAACACCGCCTGCTGCAAAACACAGCCCGATTAGCCAGTGTACCAGTGGCGGTTTGTTGAAATAGGGCATAGAGTCGATCGTCGGATACAGCCAATTTAAGTTGCCGCGCCAAATTTCGCGACTTACCTGCGCTGCAATGCCTTCATCCCAATCCCGCAAAGCCACGCCGCCCAGATTCAGCCCGAAAATCAGCACTGCAGCCAACAGAAAAGCCAGCATCCACACTTTGTCTGTAAAGCTGTCATTCCAGCGATTTTTCGGTTTGCGGCCCAGGAATGGAAAGATTTCTGACATAAGTTAAGAGAGTTTTGAGCGTCCCAAACTGAAGGTAAACTTAGACAACAGTTATTTGCGACTAGGAAAATACCATGAACTTGCCTGTAATTATAGATATTATCATTGGCTTAGTCTTTATCTACCTGACTTTAAGCTTGCTAGCTTCGGAAATTCAGGAACTGATTGCTACTGTTTGGCAGTGGCGGGCGGAACATTTAAAGAAGTCTATCGAAGTGCTAATTTCTGGAGGCAGCGAAGGCGCGAAAGATCCCCTGCAACTTAAGAGAGTTGGACAGTTAGCTCATGCGATTTACGCCAATCCGATTATCAAGGATTTGAATCAGGGAGCGAAAGGGGTTTTATCAGAGGGATTCCGCTCTGTTACACACCGCATGGGGGATTTTTACCACGGAGTTACGGGTACTAAAAATGTTTTCGGCAATAAATCCAGTGGACCTTCTTATATTCCAGCAGAGTGTTTTTCGGCTAGCCTTTTGGAGACTTTAAAGGTTTCTAGTTTGCTCAGCTCTATTTCTAAAACCCGATTGGAAAGATTTAAAAATTTACAATTAGCACAAATTCAACAGATTGGAGCAAATCTGAGTTTACCTGCTGCTACTAAACCGATTATTGAGCAAGAATTTAGGTGGCTGACTGCGGAGTTCAATCGAGTTGTTGAAGATTATCAAAACAATTTAGCAAATTTGAACAACAGCTTAGATCGGATGTCGGAAAAGCTAGGATTTTATATTAAGGATTCTCAGGTTTATCTACCAGAAACCGAGCTGGCAGGGAGAGAATTTCAGAGGCAGATGGCATTTGTCAAGGCTCGTTTTGACAGTAAAATTGAGCGGGTGGCGCTGCTGGGGCAACTGCAACCCACTTTCAGCAATCTGTTAAATACTGTTAAAAAAAGTCAAGATACGGTAGCAGAAATTATGGATATCCAAGAGGAGAGTCCGATTTATCAACAAATTCAAGAAACCTTGGACAGTATGCCAGAATCTTTGAAACGCAGCCTTTATATTTTAGCGCAGCGCGCTGAAAAAAGTGGCGGAGATACTCAAGAGCAGTTGCAGCGGTTTCAGAAAGAAATTGAAATTTGGTTTGACCAATCGATGGAGCGTGCTTCTGGTGTTTACAAGCGGAATGCTAGAGGGGTTGCGATTTTGCTCGGAACTGCGATCGCTGTCGCTGCTAATGCTGATAGCATTCATATTATTAATCGGTTGTCGAAGGATTCGATGTTGCGATCGACTGTTAATGTGTACGCTGAGCAGTTGGTGGAAAAAAATGCTAAGACTAAATTAGATAATTTAACAAGTCTGAGAAAAGTTCAAAAGGATGTAGATATAGCTTTGGATGAGGTAGCCCTGCCTTTTGGATGGAGCGAACAGAACAGCTTAGAACGAGATAAGCAGGGGAATTTATTGTGGCTGGCTTTGATTTCCAAATTGTTTGGTTGGATATTAAGCGGTGTAGCTATTTCTATGGGGGCTGCTTTTTGGTTTGAGGCGCTCAACAAGATTATTAATATTCGCAATGCAGGGAAAAAACCGCCATCTTCCACAGAATCTTGAGCGGTGCAGTTGCTAGGCCAATCAACTAACTGTCATACCCTTTTAGATTTTAGATTGTAGGTGGGGGAATGACTGAAGACTATCGAGGTTTGAAGCACGGGCTTACAGTTGGATTCTTTTTTGAAAGTGGTATCACGGATAGGATACCGGATTGATCGGTAATTTGGCGTTGGCCGGAAGTCAGGGAAAACACGCAGAATATAAATTCCGTGCGATCGCGGATGGCAGTGCTGCAGAAATAGGGGAAACTAATAGATAGGTTAAATAAGAATGGGCGAAATAAACAAGGTCGCTGGCAGTTTCAGAAGCTCTGACTCCAAGGCTGTATCTACCGCTAAACACACTTTTGGAGGACGGAATATGTTAACTTCTTTCAGGGAAACGACTCCCGCCTCGAAATACGGAGATCCCCCATCCCAAAGCTTTGTAGTCAAGGACTCCAGCATCAATGAATGTGGATATTTTGTTTCCAGAATTTTGGCTGGGGAATCTGAGTGCATTGAGAAAATGACCTCCGCGCTTCAAAAATCTGCCTCTATCCTTAGAGAGATTGACAAAGTTGGCTCGACTTCTGGCGGCCGCTCGAACCAAGTGCAATTAGGCTTTGTTATCCTCAGTTCAGATTACCTTGAACCATACAAAAGTCAATTGCCAAAATCGCATACCTCTATGACTCCAAGCAACGGACTTGGTTCGTGTTATGCCGATCGATATAGTGATACACTCAGCAACGGCGGTGGGAGCGATCGACTGTTTGCTAATTAAGGAGAGTAATTTAATGGAGGGTATCGAACCTATCGAGGGCAACTGAACCCGAATACAAATTTAATTAAGGAGGCAGCCGCGATCGCAATCAACGATTTCGATCTGACTAAATCAGCAATCATCTCAATTCGCGCGGAATAACTTAAATCACTTTTGCAGTGAGGATGGCAGTCCTCACAGTGTCGGTAGCACCCCATAAGCCAATTGATTTCCAGTCATAGGTTGCACTTAATATTAGATCGTTTTGACCCCAAGCATCTAGGATACAAGCCCGCGGATTGATCCGTCCAGAAATAAAAAACCTGTATCCGATGAAACTTGCCTCCGAATTTATCCGTGGTGTCAATGCTTCAATTCTAAAATCTAAAATCTAAAATCTAAAATCTAAAATCTAAAATCTAAAATCGATTGACTGTTAGTAAATGCAACCAAACGTCCTGGTAATCAGTATTTAGATGTACCGCCAACCTAGCAGCTTCAAAGCATATAGAATTCTTCAAAATCTACATAATTCAGTTTTCCCTTGGATGAAATACAGCTAGGGAAACTCTAGTGTATTGTGCCTATACGTAAAATATCACAATCAAATAAAAAATACTCAATATAATTAAGAGGAGTTATTCTGGGGGAAATTACCTTCACCCTTTCCGACTACCTGAAATCAGGCTACTTTTAGCCAAATAATGTCGCAAAAATTTGATGGTACCACCTAGATTGATTTATTTAAATCTGCAATATAATGTTGTAATATCTTCCCATCGGTAGAGGTTATAATTTTCATTATGGTCAATGGAAAAAAGGAAAATCTGGATAAAAATAAATCAACAAAAATATTTTTAAAATAACACCATTGCCAAATTAGGTGTTAAGATATAATCAAATAAGTCTGATGAGATTACTCCGGGGTGTATCTACTAATAATGCCCTTAATGGAGTCTCCAATATGAGTTCTACATTCGCTCAAGTTAACTCACAATCTGCTTTTGAAAAAGTGCCACTGCGCTCCTTAGTCTTCATTGACTCCAGCGTGGAAGATTACGAGTCACTTACAGCGGGAGTGCTGCCGGGACAGCAGGTAGTAATACTCGATCGCACCAAAAACGGCATCGAACAAATCACCTCCGAGATGGAAAAATACGCCTCTACTAACGGGGCGATAGATTCGGTTCACATTATTTCTCACGGCAGTTCTGGCAGCCTACAATTAGGCAACACCGCTCTGGGTTCAGATAACATAGAGCAATACAAAAGCCAGTTGGAAAAGTGGCAAACTGCACTAGCCCCACAAGCAGACATCATGCTGTACGGCTGCGATGTAGCAGGCGGTACAGGTGCTAATTTCGTCGATCGCTTCAGCCAATTAACCGGGGCTGACGTTGCGGCATCCACCAACATAACTGGCCGGGGCGGCGACTGGAATTTAGAATTTGCCTCTGGCCAAATTGAAACTCCCTTAGCCTTGGGGCCCGATGCGATGGCAAGTTACCAAGGTGATTTAGCTACGATCGTAGTAGCCAACAATAGCGATAGCGGACCCGGTTCATTAAGAGCTGCGATCGCCACCGCTGTTGCAGGGGATACAATTACCTTCGCTCCAGGTTTAGCCAACCAAACCATTACCCTCACCAGCGGTCAACTCGATATTCCCGTTGGCAAAAACATCACGATTGACGGCGCCGCCGCACCCGGTTTAACTATCAGTGGTAACAACGCATCCCGCGCCTTTTTTGTCAATGCGAACGTTGCGACTTCTACCACATTTGCGGTCAAAAACCTCATTATTACTAATGGCAAAACGGCTGATCGAGGTGGCGCGATCGGCACAACCGACGAAGTAAACCTCACAGTAGAAAACGTTCAGTTCAACAACAACGTCGCCGATCAAGGTGGTGGCGCAATTTTCGGTAATTTCAACAATACCCTGACTGTTACCAACAGTAAATTCAACGGCAACGTAGCTACCGCAGCTAACGATGAACGTGGTGCAGGTGCGATCGGCTTTTTGAGTTTCAAAACTTTTACAGTCACCAACAGCGACTTCACCAACAACAAAGGAATTAACGGCGGGGCAATTAACAGCCTTCAAGGTAAGCTGACAATTGACAACTCTCGATTCATCGGCAACGACACCACAGCAGCCACTTTCGCCACAGGGCAGCCCAATTCTTTCTTAAGAGGTTTCGGGGGCGCACTTTATACCGATCGAGCCAGCAATCCGAGCGAAGCTTCCGGCACAATTAAGATTACCAATAGCGTATTTCAAGACAATAAAGGTCGAGGTGAAGGAGGCGCAGCTTATCTGTTCACCGGCAGCCAAGACAAGGTTATTTTGGAAAAGAGCACCTTCCAAAATAACGAAATTCTGGCGCTACCCGGTGGAAACCCTGGAAACGGTGGTGGGGTAACGATTTTGAGCGACAGCACCAACCAGGGATTGACCATTACCAGCACCACCTTTGCGGGCAACAAAGCCGGCAATCAAGGTGGCGGCCTGTGGACACGCAATGCCCCTGCTACGATTACTAACAGTACGTTTTCTGGCAACTCCACGGCGTTTGCTGCTGGTGATTTCAACAAACTCGGCGGTGCAATGACTCTTGGTGCACCCACAACCATTCTCAACACGACGATCGCCGATAATTCTGCAGGCTGGGTTGGTGGAGGTATCTTCGCCGATGCCAATAATGTCACCCTCAAAAACACGATTCTTTCCAACAATACAGCGGCTAACGGAGGAAACCCTTGGGGCATTCAGCAACACGCCACCGCCCAATATAGCGATCAAGGAGGGAATTTTCAGTGGCCGGTGATTGACACCGATACCAAGGTGACGACAAGTGTGACGATCGCAGACCCCTTACTTGGCCCTTTGCAAACCCTCAACGGCGCTTTAGTCAGGCCACTGCTGATAGGAAGTCCGGCAATTGATAAAGGGGTTGCCACCGGCGCACCCACTACGGATCAGCGTGGCGTGACTCGCCCTCAAGATGGCGACAGCATTCCAGGTGCGATCGTGGACAGCGGTTCTTTTGAATTGGGAGGTAGTGTCGTCCCAGTGCCAACTCCCACACCCGCGCCGGCGCCAACTCCCACACCCGCGCCGGCGCCAACTCCCACACCCGCGCCGGTCCCGACTCCCACACCCGAACCGGTCCCGACTCCCACACCCGAACCGGTCCCGACTCCCACACCTGCGCCGGTGCCAACTCCCACACCCGCGCCGGTCCCCACTGAGACTCCGACTCCGGCGCCGACTCCCACACCCGCACCGGCGCCAACTCCCACACCCGCACCGGCGCCAACTCCCACACCCGCGCCGGCGCCGACTCCCACACCCGCACCGGCGCCAACTCCCACACCCGCACCGGCGCCAACTCCCACGCCCGAACCGGTGCCAACTCCCACGCCCGAACCGGTGCCAACTCCCACGCCCGAACCGGTGCCAACTCCCACGCCTGCGCCGACTCCGCCGCCAACACCAACTCCCGCACCGACTCCAACTCCGGCCTCGGATGATTCCCTACTCGATAGCCTCAACGCCCCGCAACTAGATCCGGCCACCATCACCCCCAACCCCGTCCAACAAACTATCAACGGCGGCGAGGGTATCGATTTCATCATGGGCGGTGTCATCAACGAGTCAATTAATGGACAAGCCGCCAACGATATTCTCTACGGCATGGGTGGGAATGACAACATTGACGGCGGCGCAGATAACGACTCCATCTTCGGCAATCAAGGCAGCGATTTCATCTCTGGCGACGCTGGCAACGATACCATCTACGCTGGCAAAGATAATGACACTGTTGTTGGTGGTGAGGGCGACGACTTTTTGAGGGGAGATTTAGGCAATGATACAGTTGCCGGCGGCCTTGGCAACGACAGCATTTTCGGTGGCAAAGATGACGATATCTTGCTGGGTGAAGATGGTGACGACTACATTTTAGGCAACTTAGGAAATGACACAATCAATACCGGAAACGGCAACGATATTGCCTTTGGCAATGAAGGTACAGACCTGATTTTTGGCGATTTGGGAAATGACACGCTTTACGGTGGCAAAGAAAACGACAGTCTCGATGGCGGTGAGGGCAACGACTTGCTGTTGGGCGGCAATGACAACGATGTACTGTTCGGCGACATCGGTAACGATACCCTGTACGGCGGTAAGGGTAATGATATTCTCAGTGGCGGTGCTGGGGACGATTTCCTTTCCGGGGATATGGGGGACGATACATTGACGGGAGGTTCGGGAAATGATGTGTTTTTCCTCAATCAAAGTTCGGGTAGCGACATCATTAATGATTTCCGCAAGGGAGAGGATTTAATTGGGTTGAATTCTGGTTTGAGTTTCAATCAACTCAGTATTACTTCCAGCAACAATCAAACTTTGATTACTGTGACGGACACCAATCAATTGTTGGCGAAGCTTAACAATATTACCCCCGGTATTCTCACTGCTAGCGATTTCACTCAGGTAACAATCTAACTGCCTGGGGTAGGGTGCGCTATAAGCAGCCAGCCCGCTTAGAAGTGGTGAAGATAGCTCTCAAATTCCTGAAATTTGGTGGATGACGTTAGCGCAGCCCGCCCCTAGGGGGGGTACGCCAACAAATAGGAGCGATCTGATTCTTTTCAACTGCGATCGGTAATAAATCTTGTTTATTGCCGATCGCCCACACCTAGAATGAGGCACATCCGTCTATTGCAATCCTGAGCTGGCTAGCCATAAGTAGCGCCCGAATAAAGCCAGCTTTCTCAACACTAAATCTCAGATTTTTGGGAACTTTTTTCGAGATAGTAAAAAAGTTAAATTAATCAAGATTTTAGGAATTTTTCCTGGTTTTATCTAATGTGAATGTATCAGGTACTAGCTAGAGCAATTCTCAGGAAGTCCGAAGTCCATAAAATCTTTTCTGGATTTTACCTGACCAAGGCTTCTCAATGGTTTGATGCACTACTTATCTGGCTAAGGACGTGCATTGCAAATCTACATATAGAGGTTCCCCGTGTCCGACTATTTACATTACATCCTCTGCTGCATTTAATTGCTAAAAAAATCTCAATTTTCACCCAGAGCAAACTGATTATGGAGACCAGTCTCGGATTTCACTTAGGGATAAAATTAAAGTTTTTCCCTAAACTTTAATCTCCCCGATGGATCACCGAGGTTTTAATTCTGCCTTCTGCCTTTTGTATCTCTAGCCTTCTGCTTCCAAGGTGAATCTACCAGCAAATAGCAAACATTCTCATAGGGTATGCGAAATGAACTCAACTTTTGCCAGTATTGATTCACAATCTGCGAGCCGCAATTCTCGTTCTAAATCTATTGTCTTCATTGATTCCGAGTTAGATGACTATCAAACTCTTACGGTTGGCGTGCTTCCCGGTGCAGAGATCATCATTTTAGATAAAAATGGTAACGGAGTCGAGCAAATTACTGCGAAACTGCAAACAATTTCTGCTGCGGGGGAAACTGTAGACCAAGTTCACGTTTTTTCTCACGGCAATTCTGGCAGCTTGCAGCTAGGTTATACGACGTTAAATTCGGATAATTTATCACAATATGAAAGCCAGTTACAAGGGTGGCGAAATGCGCTAAGCGACAAAGCAGATATTGTGCTTTATGGTTGCGATGTTGCTGCGGGTTCGGGAAGCGATTTTGTCTATCGCCTGGGCGAGTTAACCGGGGCTGATATTGCGGCATCTAGCGATCGCACTGGTCGCGGTGGTAACTGGAATTTGGAGTTTGCCAAGGGTGATATTGAAGCACCGCTAGCCTTGACTCCAGAGGCATTGGCAAATTATCAAGGGACTTTAGCGACGATCACCGTTACTAACAATAATGATAGCGGGCCCGGTTCATTGAGAGATGCGATCGCCTCCGCAGCAGCCGGCGATACCATTCAATTTGCCTCGACTCTGGCCAGCCAAACAATTACCCTCACTTCTGGTCAACTTGTCATCAACAAGAACTTGACAATTGATGCAGTTGATGCAGCGAATTTAACCATCAGTGGCAATAATACTTCGCGAGTAATCCGCACAGAGAGTGCAACAAATGTTACTCTAAAAAACCTGATTATTGCCAATGGCAAAGTTTCTGGAACCGATCAGAATAATGAGACAACTAGCGCCGGTGGTGGCATTCAAACAGGAGGTAGCAGCACTTTAACTTTAGAAAATAGCCAAGTCAATAATAATGTTGCTGGTTTTGGTGGCGGCATTTACACGGGTTTCCGCAGCACGACGACTGTAATTAACAGCAAGTTTAGCGGCAATGATGGTTCACTAGCGGATAATACCGAACGTGGTGGCGGTGCGATCGCCACTAAAAGCGGCGGTGTTCTGACTATCAGAGATAGCGAATTTACAAACAACAAAGGCAGCTACGGCGGAGCTGTTAATAACCTGTTGGGCAGCATGACGATCGAAAACTCTAAATTTATCGGCAACCGCACAGAGAAAGGCGTTGGTGGCGCAGTTTACGTCGATGGTGCTAATGCTTCCGGGCCGAATGCAACCCCCGGCCCCGTTGCCGGAACTATTGCTATCCGCAACAGCATTTTTGATGGCAATATCGGAGCGAGAGAAGGAGGAGCGGGATTTTTATTTGGCTATCTTCAAGATAAGATAGTTTTGGAAAATAGCACTTTTGTTAATAATAAAGCTGTTAAGGATCTAGCAGGAGTTGGAGGTTCCGGAGGCGCAATTCGTCACGGAAATGTGGATCTTACTGTCACAAACTCCACTTTTGCTAATAACCAAGCTGAAGATAATGGGGGCGGTTTGTGGGCAGGAGGGAATGGAAATATCAGCATAGTCAACAGTACCTTTTCCGGCAACAGCGCTGCTAAGCAGGGCGGAGGAATGGTTGTCGCTAACAGAGATTCCTTTTCGACTAACATCGTCAATTCGACTTTTGCTAAGAATACCGCTGAATTTTCGGGAGGTATTGCTACTTTTAACGATCCTGTGAAATCGCCAATTACTGTCAAGAATTCGATTTTTGATAGGAATACGGCAAGTAACTCTTTTAAAACTAGGCAGCACACCGGACGAGAGCTAATCGATGGGGGAAACAATCTTCAATTTCCCGCTAAACTGACTGTGGGAGATCCTAATGATAGTAATGTTACGGCGAATGTGACGATCGCCGATCCCTTACTCGGCCCGTTGGAAAATATTAACGGCGCTTTCGTGCTGCCACTGCTAGTAGGAAGTCCGGCAATTGATACTGGTACTGGTGCGGGCGCGCCGGCGGCAGATCAGCGCGGTGTGAGTCGCCCTCAAGATGGTGATAATAACGGAAGTGCGATCGTTGATATTGGCGCTTACGAATTTAATCCTACAGTCACGCCCACCCCAACTCCCACACCGACTCCGACGCCGACTCCAACTCCAACTCCGACTCCCACACCGGAACCGACTCCGACTCCCACACCGGAACCGACTCCGACTCCCACACCCGAACCAACTCCCACGCCCACACCCGAACCGACACCAACTCCTACGCCAACTCCGGTATTAGATGATTGCCTACTCGATAGCCTCAACCCTCCGCAACTAGATCCGGCCACCATCACCCCCAACCCCGTCCAACAAACTATCAACGGCGGCGACACTACCGACTTCATCATGGGCGGTATCATCAACGATTCAATTAACGGACTTACCGGCAACGATACTCTCTACGGCATGGGCGGCAATGACAACATTGACGGCGGCGCAGATAACGACTCAATCTTCGGTAATGAAGGCAGCGATTTCATCTCTGGCGACGCTGGCAACGATACCATCTACGCTGGCAAGGATAATGACACTGTTGTCGGTGGTGAGGGCGACGACTTTTTGAGGGGAGATTTAGGAAATGATACAGTTGCCGGCGGCCTTGGTAACGACAGCATTTTCGGCGGCAAAGATGACGATATTTTGCTGGGTGAAGATGGTGACGACTACATTTTAGGCAACTTAGGAAATGACACAATTAATGCCGGAAATGGCAACGATATTGCTTTTGGCAATGAAGGTGGAGACCTGATTTTTGGCGATTTGGGAAATGACACGCTTTACGGCGGCAAAGAAAACGACAGTCTCGATGGCGGTGAGGGCAACGACTTGCTGTTGGGCGGCAATGAAAACGATGTGATCTGTGGCGACATCGGTAACGATACCCTGTACGGGGGCAAAGGTAATGATATTCTCAGTGGTGGCAGCGGTGCAGATTTCCTTTCCGGGGATGTTGGGGACGATACATTGACGGGAGGTTCGGGAAATGATGTGTTTTTCCTCAATCAAAGTTCGGGTAGCGACATCATTAATGATTTCCGCAAGGGAGAGGATTTAATTGGGTTGAATTCTGGTTTGAGTTTCAATCAACTCAGTATTACTTCCAGCAACAATCAAACTTTGATTACTGTGACGGACACCAATCAATTGTTGGCGAAGCTTAACAATATTACCCCTGGTATTCTCACTGCTAACGATTTCATTACTCTGTAATTATTATACTAAATCCGGTTTATCTATATCCTCCATCATTCTGCGTATCCTTCGGCGGTTAAAACCGCTACTAAACAAACGAAGTCTGAGTCCGCAGAGTGAGATAAAAGGAGTATTTAAGCCGGATTTATTATTATAATATCTTCCAATCAAAAGTAGCAAAGTATGATAAATATCCTCTAATATTCTGATGCTATAGCCACACATACTAATCTCTTTTTCCTAATAAAGGGGACTTGATATTATTCCGTTTTAATACGATCGCACAAATATCTGTCCTCCTCCTTGACTTCAGCATTGGTTCGCAGATAATCCCCCACGCGATCGCACGCATAACCCAGTTCATCGAGTTTGAGAATGCGCTCTAGATCCCACAGAATGATTGTGCGATCGTCCCCAACCGAGGCAATCTGTTTACCATCGGGACTAAACGCAACTCCCCAAACGTTCCCTTCATGTCCGATTAGCGTCGTTATTTCTGTCCCGTCGGTTTTCCAAAGTTTGAGTGCGCCAGTTGAGCCTCCCCCCACCAGCATTTGACCGTCAGGACTGAAATCAACCGCCATCATGCCTCTAGTATTTCCCTGGAGGGTTTTGACCAACACGCCATCGCTCGTCCAGAGTTTAATCGTGTCATCCCTGCTAGCAGTTGCCAAAGTGCGACCGTCTGGACTGATGGCAACTTCCCAAACAGGGCTGCGATGACCCTTTAGGGTCTTGGAAAACCTACCGTCAAGACTCCACAACCGAGCAGTGCTGTCGCTACTGGCTGAAAGCAGCCTCTGCCCGTCAGGGGTAAAGTCCACATCGTAAACCCTGGCTTGATGCCCTGTGAAAGTTGCTAGGGGCGGTGCCCCCGTCCCCGCCCTGCCGTCCTTGTTCCACAGTTTCACGGTTTTATCGTTGCTAGCAGAAGCGAGTAGCCGACCATCTGGACTTGGGGAGATATCCCAAACTCCAGCTTCATGACCTGTTATGGTTTTCAGTAACGTCCCGTCGAACTGCCAGAATTTAATTGTTTTATCTTCACTAGCGGTAGCAAGGAAAGGTGTATTAGCAGGATTGGTGCTGGCACCAGAGAGGAAAGCAACCGAGTGAACGGCAGTATCGTTTCCGGCAAAAGACTTCAGCAACCTGCCGTCTCGCCCCCACAGTTTGAAACTGCCATCGGAAGAAGCGGAAGCTAGCATCTGACCTTCGGGGGAGAAATCCACATCCCAAATCGTGCCGCCATGTCCGTAAAGGACTTTCGAGAAGGGGTTTGTCGGGTTCCAGAGTCGAGCAGTATTGTCGTCGCTAGCAGAGACAACTATTTGACTGTTGGGAATAAAAGCAAGCCCGCGAATTCCAGATTGATGCCCTTTAAGGACTTTCAAAAGTGTCCCGTCCGGCTTCCAGAGGTTGATGGTTTGGTCGGCGCTAGCGGAAGCAATCACATCACCTGCTGTACTGACGGCGACTTCAAACACTTCCGCACTGTGACCGCTAAGAGTAAGTAGGGGCTGTGCCCCCGTGCCTGCCCTTCCGTCTGGTTGCCAGAGTTTGACAGTGTTGTCAGCGCTGGCAGAGATAATGGTGGGACGTTTTGCACCGCTATTGTCTGCAAGCAAAGCGAACTCAACGTCCCAAACGCTTGCGCTGTGACCTTCCAGAGTGTTCACCAGTTCGCCATCTAGAGTCCAGACCTTGACTGTATTATCTGTGCTGCTAGAGGCTAGCAGGTTTCCATCCGGGCTAAAGGCAACACCCCAAACCGAACCTTGATGTCCTGTCAGAGTCTTGAGCAGTTTGCCATCAACGCTCCACAGGCGAATGGTGCTGTCTTCACTGGCAGAGGCGATGCGCTGACCGTCTGGACTCACGGCGATCGCCCAGATCGCAGCCTTGTGTCCCTGAAAGGTTTTGAGCAGTTTGCCTTCCCGACTCCACAGATAAATGTTGCCGTCCACGCTGGATGTTACCAGGCGCTGGCTGTCGGGAGTAAAACGGAGGGCGTAGACGCTGCTGATTGTGTGTTGGAGAGTATGCAGCAAGATACCATCCCGTTGCCAAACCTTGGCTGTTTGGTCGCCGCCTCCCGTGGCGATGAGTTGACCGTCTGGGCTGACATCAACTGCCAGAACCGGGCTGGAATGCCCCAACAGGCGATTGAATTCTGCCGTTCCATAGATGGCTTGTTGCAGCACTTGTTGAACTTGAGATGGCAACTGGGGGCTGGAATTAGCTAGGCTGTCGATCCTGCGTCTGGCTTTAATGGCACTCACGAGGGCATCTAATCGCTGTTGGGATGCGAATTGCCCTGCGGATGAGGAGGTGAGGGCTTGAACTTCGCTGATGCGGGCTTGGTGTTCGCTGGTGATGGCGTAATGATATTGCCAGAGGGCGAGAATGCCAAAGGCGATCGCAACTATTAGCGCTCCGCTGAGCGCCCCAAGAAATCTTCGCTGCCGCTTCGCTGTCTCTCGCTCTAAAACTAACCGCTTGCGTTCTTCTGTGAGTCTGGCTTCAACTTCTCTGAGCCTCGCTGCTTCCAGCGCTTGCTGCACTTCCAGTCTGTCTAATTCTTGAGAAGCGGCTAAAAAGTGATAATCCAAATCGCTCAAACTTTTTCCCTGGGCCCAGTAGGAAGCGTCTTTTAACGATTGTCCGCGCAACAATCGCGATTCATCGGTTTGTTTTGAAGCGATCCAAGCGTTGAAAGCTTGGGAGTAAGGACGCAGTTGCTCTAACTGTTTTTCTACCCATTGTAGGTGAAACACTGCTTGATAAATCGGGTTGCTTACCTTTAAAAAACCTTGTTGTTTTACTACCAAACCTGATAGCAGCAGTTCGATCTGCTCTCGACTATCATCCGCTTCAATTTCACCAGATTGTAAGACTTTTTGATAGATACCTAAGCTACGTGCAGTGAGTTGTTCGTTGCCAAGAATGCGATCGCGAATTGTCTTTAAATGCTCTGGCTCATCTTGCGATTCCCATTTAGTGATGATATTTTCTATTACCACCGATTCCACAAAAAATCCCTCTGTTCCTGGTGGGATTTTTAAATCACCGCTGTGGGCTTTTTCTGCCATTTTTACTACTAATTCACATATTTTTTGAGTTAAAAATGGTTGTCCTCCAGTCCAATCTAAGATTTCCTTGAGAACTGCCTGCGGATTGGCTATGACCTTTTCTAACCCTTTCGCTAATGGTTGAGCTTCTTCTAAGCTAAATCCTGACAAATCGATCGATTTCCCGATATTAAAAGGTGTCCGATTTTTATCGGTGATTAAATCGCTGGGTGTAGCTACTCCGAAAATTACGAAAGTAATCCGGTTGTATTCTGGATTAAGGGATCGTTGGTTGTAACAATAACGAATCAATGCGAAAAAGTCATCGACGGGAAAATCTAAGCCTAAAATACTATCAATCTCATCGACAAATATAAAAATTCGCTCATTGGAAAATTTGACTAATAAAATTTCTTCAATAAATTGACTCAATCTTTGCAGGAGAGAAACTTCTTCTTGTTCTTGCCACCAGGTTTTTAAATTAACTTTTCCTACAAGATGGAAACTGCGCCACAAATCCCCAACAATTCCTTTGTACCACTGTAAGGGAGTAATGTTTTCGCTACCGATGCGGGTCATGTCGATCGTGCTGCATTGAAATCCTTCGGCTTGCAGTCGATGGAAGGTGCGAACGAGAAGGGAAGATTTGCCCATTTGCCGGGAGTTAAGCACGTAACACAATTCGCCAGCTTTTAAGGCTTCATAAAGTTCGGAATCTGCTTGCCGCACTACGTATGTAGGCGCATCACTGGCAAGACTGCCACCAATTTGGTATGTTACCTGAGTCATGCGGTTTATGAATAAGTTTAAAGGTGAAAGTTTATAAAAAGAGGTAGTCTGAGCGTTAATTTTTGTCACCCTCCTTACTTAATTATAATCCATCCTTGAGATTTACGTTTTCTGAGTAATTTTATAAGAATAATATTGATTAAGTAACTAGGGAAGTTATTCTACAAGATAGATAGCCTAATATTTTTAATTTATATTAACATTGAAATTAACAGCAAACAAGGATAATCAATATGCTCATTCAAGAACAATCGGCCCAGTCTAAACAAATGACCATAGACGAGTTTATGGACTGGTATCCAGAGGGTCAAGGTCGCTTTGAACTACATGATGGAGCCGTTATTGAAATGCAAGCAACTGGAACACACGAACAGGTGGGGGGTTTCCTAGCCCTCAAAGTAGGCGTTCAGATTGAACGTTTGGCTTTGCCCTATTTCATTCCCCGTTAAGGAATTATTAAGGCCATTGATTCTGATAAGTCTGGCTACAGCCCAGATGTGATGGTGTTAGATTGGCAACAAATCGAAACGGAACCGATGTGGAAAAAGCGCTCGACTATTACCAGAGGTGAAACTATTTGTTTAGTCATCGAAATCGTGAGTAAGAATTGGCAAGATGACTACTTACTCAAGTTAGCAGAATATAAAAAATTGGCAATTCCTGAATACTGGATTGCCGATTATTTGGGGTTGGGGGAAGAAGATATATTGGCAACCCCAAGCAACCCACTATTTCCGTTTATCAGTTAGTTGATGGTGAGTATGTAGTTAATCAGTTTAGAGGTGATGATGTGGTGCAATCGCTTGCTTCCCCAGATTTAAACTTAACGGCAGAACAGATTTTTCAGGTAGGGGAATAACTAACTAAAGTTGTGCGAACTAAAATACAGGCGATACAACTCGCAGCTTAGCGTACAGCGGTTGTTATCAATATGAATCAGCCCCATACTAAATAATTTAGAAGCGATTATCGGATCTAATTCCACTCCGTGTTCCGATTTTACCACTTGTTTAAGTGCAACCGCAAGTTCGGGATACTCTTGGAATGTTGCCCAAAAACTCCGCAAGTAATCCTTATAAACTCCCGCTATTGTCGGAGCTTCTTGTAGTAGCTGATCTAGGGTTACACTGTTTTGACACAGGTGGTAAAGAGCTAGCCGCACCAGATAAGGATGTCCCCCCACCATTGCCATTAGTCGATCGGCATCGGGGCTATCTGTCCAATCCAGTCCGTGACGCTGGGCTAAAGCAAGTATCTGCTCTTCTGTAAAATAGGGCAATTGCAGAGGTAAACCGACATTAAAAGGCGATTCAGTGAGCTTTAAAGGAATATAAATTTCTGTGGAGTGAAGAACGATTAACCGCAGTTTTCCCAAAGTTGCAATCCGCTTTGCTTCTTCATGCCAGCTTCGCAGGAGCGGCAAAAATTCTCTGGCAATTTTTGGATATTCAAAAATTATATTTACTTCATTTAAAGCTAACACAAGAGGGGTACTTATTTCGGCTAGTAAATATTGTTGCAAATAGATGGTGCAGCTTACTTTGCTACCCATGTCTTCATCCCAATAATCATCTAATAGAGGTGGTAATTGTAGGTTACGGCTGATGTTGGCACAAAACCAGCGTAAAAATTTATCGATATTGGCTAAAACAGCTTCCTCGGCTTGCTGAAAATCTAAACTTACAGTTCGATAGTCAAGAGAAGTCGCGCGCTCTAAAATCCGTAGCAGAAGGGAACTTTTTCCCATCTTCCTGGGAGCTTTAATCCGCAGCACACTTCCTGGTTTGGTAATCTCTCGATAGGCGAGTTCTTCAATTAGCGGGTGATGGATATAAAATGGCGAACCGAGGGGCACGGGAGAGCCGGGAAATTCTAAAGGTGTTGCGAGGCATTCGCTGCGGGTGAATTCTTCAATTAATTCTCGTTCCTCTGTGGTCAGGGAACGTGATTCTACACAAGAGCGAAAATTGGATTTGCTAATAGATGTCTGCAAGATTTGAGAGAGAGATTGCCACAAGGATGAGGCGATGTTTCTCAGGTAATGCTCTCCGTAATGAGAGGCAGATGCGATACTTGTATAAGTCTTTCCTTCCCAAACTTGGCGGAGTATGATTTCTTGTACGGGATATAAATCTTTTTGTAATCGCACACGAGTTAGCTGTAGTACCTCATCTATCGTCATAACTGGCAATAACCATATAAGTGTATCGTTGATATTATCACTTATGATTGAGTGTAAAGCTTAGAGCGATCGCCGATTGGATTGCGACACCATCCTGTCGCGACATTTTTCAGGGGGTAATTAGTCAAATCGGTTAAATATGCCCGAAGAGTATCACTGTCAATAATCAAGAATTCCCTCGCGGGGTGGGGGCGGGTGTATTTGACCTGTCTGCACTTTTCAAGGGTACAAGAGTGAACGCACCTCTACAGGTTTTTGAGAATGGTTCTCTTCGTTAATTTAAATCCGCGACATCCGTTAAATCTGGTAATTACCCCGTTGCCTGACTGGTCACTCAGTGCTATAACCCAATTTTAAGGGGCGCTGGCCCTCTTACTGGAAAGGAATCTGCGCTCAGTTTTTCTTGATCGTTGCCCAAAATGTCATGCCGGTGTCACAGTTGATAGTGAAAGCAGAATTAAAAATGTGACAGTTGACTTTGCTAAAGCTTAGTCGATTGATGTTAATTTAATTACAAGTAGTTTCATATCGCTGCATTTACTCATCACAAGTGTTAAGTCCAAAAGCCTAATTTTTATTTTGGGGTCAGCAGTTTTTTAAATTTTCCTGTAACCACCTCTCAAAAATATTAGCAAATAACCGAGTTAATTTGATGCAAATGGTTCATGAAATGTTTTCAAATTATTTTATTCCTCACGGTCATTGCTACTTGTGGAAGCCGGGATTAGTGGGGCTACACGTTTTGTCCGATGGCTTGATAGCCGTCGCTTATTTTTTGATACCGATCACGCTGATTTATATTGTCAAAAAGCGGCAAGACCTGCCTTTTGACTGGGTTTTCATGCTGTTTGGCTCTTTTATTATCTGCTGCGGGATTACCCATATTATGGAAATATGGACGCTGTGGCATCCTAATTATTGGTTCTCTGGTTTTCTTAAAGGGATTACGGCGCTGATTTCGCTATGTACAGCAGCAGTGCTGGTGGAACTAATCCCAAAAATCTTGGCTATTCCCAGTCCCGCTCAATTGGCGGCGGCAAATGTAGCTTTACAAAATGAGATTGGCGATCGCAAACAAGCTCAGGAAGCACTCTCGGAATTAATGCTAGAATTGGAAAAACGGGTGATGGAGAGAACGATCGCTTTAGAAGTTGCTAATCAACTTTTGCAACAGGAAAATCGCGATCGCTCTTTGGCTGAAAATTCATTGCGGCACTCGGAAGCAAAACTACTTGAACGAACTCAGCAGCTAGAGGAAGCTCTGCAACAACTTCAAGGCGCTCAAACTCAACTCGTGCACACTGAAAAAATGTCGTCTTTGGGGCAAATGGTAGCTGGGGTTGCTCACGAAATCAATAACCCTGTTAACTTCATTTATGGCAATCTGATTCCGGCGGAGGAATACATTAAAGATATTTTGGCATTGATTAAGGCTTATCAAGTTTATTACCCGACTCCTGCGCCGGAAATTGCAGACAAGATCCACACTATCGAACTCGATTTTATTTTAGAAGACTTGCAAAAACTTTTTGGTTCAATCAAAATTGGAGCAGAGCGGATTAGGGAGATTGTTAAATCTTTACGAACTTTCTCCCGGTTAGACGAAGCCGACATGAAAAAGGTAAATATTCATGAAGGACTCGATAGCACTTTAATGATTTTGCAGCACCGCTTGAAAGAACAACCAAACCGTCCGCCGATTCAAGTGATTAAAGAGTATGGAGATTTGCCACTATTAGAATGCTACGCGGGGCAGCTTAACCAAGTATTTATGAACATTGTTTCTAATGCTATTGATGCTTTAGAACAGAGTGTAGCGCAGGGGGATTTCCCCAACGGCTATTGGGAAAATAATTTCTCTGACAACTTACAAAACGCCCATTGCCCACTGCTAAAAATTCGCATTCGCACGCTTTTAGTTGATGGCAAGTGGGTGCAGATTCACATTGCTGATAATGGCACTGGCATAGATTATGATGCGATCGCCAAAATTTACGATCCATTTTATACAACGAAACCTATCGGTGCTGGTACCGGCCTAGGTTTGGCGATTTCTTATCAGATTATTCAAGCCCATGAAGGTTATTTGCGCTGCACTTCCGAGGTTGGGAGAGGTACTGAGTTTATCATTGAAATTCCTTTGCGATCGCACTTTGGCGATCGCCACCTAGTGCAGAAGCAAGCTGTTATGAACAAGCTGGGTTTAGGCGTTAATAAATAATGCTTAATCCCCAGCTACAATTTTCGGTTTCTTTTATTTTTTGCATAACTTAGGCCTCATCAAATCCATATTATCTGCCAATAACAAGTATTATGTGGGAAGCACTCAAAAATATCTTTTCCCCAACTCAGTATATGCCTCACGGTCATTGCTATCTTTGGCAAACGCCTTTAGTGTGGCTGCACGTAACTGGGGACTTTTTAATCGCGATCGCCTACTATTCAATTCCGGCGATGCTAATTTATTTTATCTTCAAGCGGCGCGATGTTCCTTTTTTAGGAATATTTGCTCTATTTGGTGCATTTATTATTCTCTGCGGCACGGGTCACTTGCTCGACATTTGGACGTTGTGGCATTCCGCTTATTGGCTGTCGGGGATTGAAAAAGGAATTACTGCACTGGTTTCCTGCTACACCGCCGCCTCGATGGTAACACTATTGCCCCAGTTTTTGTCTTTAAAAACCCCCCAAGAATTAGAAGCCATAAATCGCAAGTTGCAGAGTGAGATTGCGGTGCGTGAAGATGCAGAATTAGCGTTGCGCCACGCTTATGATGACTTAGAAATAAAAGTTCAAGAGCGCACCACCGAGTTGAGAGAAATTAATGGTTATTTAGAAGCAGAAATAAGAGAAAGAATAGCCGCTGAATCCGCTTTACGGGAACGAGAAACTAGGTTAACAGAACAACAAAATGGTTTGCTAGAATTAGCAAAAAATTCTAGTATCTACGAGGGAAATATCGGCGAGGCGTTGAGAGAGATTACGCAAATGGCAACTCGTACCCTGAATGTCGATCGGGCAAGTATTTGGTTTTATCAGGAAGATAGATCCGCAATGTGCTGTGCGGATATTTACGAACTGACTCCCAATCAACACAGCGCCGGTGCAGAACTGAAAGTTGCTGACTATCCTAGCTATTTCCAAGCTTTGAATACAGAACAGGTAGTCGCAGCGGTTGATGCCAAAACCGATCCGCGCACCCGAGAATTTAGCGAATCTTATTTGACGCCTTTAAACATTTCGTCGATGCTAGATGTTCCTATTACCCATCAAGGACAAATTGCGGGTGTAATTTGTTTAGAACATCAAGGAACGACGAGGAATTGGACGCTCGACGAACAAAGCTTCGCTAGCTATGTGGCGCAGATCGCAGCTTTAGCAATGGAAGCTCGCGATCGCAAACAAGCAGAGTTAAACTTGCGCTCTGTCACCGAACGCTTGCAATATTTGCTGGCGACTACCCCGGCGGTGATTTTTAGCTGCAAATTAGGGGGAAATTATGACGTAACATTTGTCAGCGATAATATTGTTTCAATGATGGGTTATGAAGCCAGAGAATTTCTTGATGGTTCCCTTGATTGGCATAGCCTCATTCACCCCGACGATAGAGAAAATGTTGCAACTGCATTCGCTCAGATATTGGAAAAAGAATCGATTTCCTACGAATACCGCGAACGGCACAAAGACGGTACTTATCGCTGGATATACGATGAGATCAAGTTAGTCAAAAATTCTGCTGGCATACCTGTGGAGTGCGTGGGTTATGGAGTAGATATTACTGCTCGCAAACAGGCGGAAGCAGCTTTGCAGCAACAATTTAAAAGGGAGCGGCTCGTGAATTCCATGCAAGAGCGAATTCGTTCCTCTCTTAATCTAGAAGAAGTGCTGACAATGGCTGTGGAAGAAGTCCGCCAGTTTTTGTCAACTGATAGAACAGTTATTTACCGCTTTAATCCAGATTGGAGTGGATTTATAGCCGTCGAGTCGGTATCCGTCGGTACGATGCCGATTTTGGGAATTGACATTAATGACCCTTGTTTTCGAGAACACTACGTCTCTATTTACGAGCAGGGACACCTGCGCGCTATCGACAATATTTATACGGCTGGTATTTCCGAGTGCCACATTAATTTACTAAGCGATTTGGAAGTTAAAGCTAACCTCGTCGTTCCCCTTTTGCAAGGTAATAAATTATGGGGGCTACTCATTGCTCATCACTGCCGCAGTCAAAGGCATTGGAACTCTTCTGAGATAGAATCTCTCAAGCAAATTTCCGTGCAGCTAACAATTGCGATCCAGCAATGCACGCTTTTTGAACAAGCTAAAACAGAAATTGCGGAACGCAAATTAGCAGAAACAGCATTACAAAAAGCTGTCGTAGCTGCTGATACAGCTAACCGCGCCAAGAGCGAATTCCTTTCTTCTATGAGCCATGAATTGCGGACTCCTCTGAATGCCATTCTCGGATTCAGTCAGGTGATGGTGCGCGATTCATCTCTCAACAATCAACACCAACAGCACCTAGAAATTATTAATCGCGCCGGTGAACACTTGCTTGCCCTGATTAATGACATTTTGGAAATGTCTAAAATTGAAGCGGGCAGAAGTCAGCTCAATGAAAGCAGTTTTAATTTAATGCGCTTGCTAAAAACCTTAGAAGAAATGTTTCGATTAAAAGCTAAATCTAAGAAATTGCAGCTAAATCTTGAAGTGGGTGACGGTGTACCGGACTTTGTTAGTGGAGATGAAGGTAAATTGCGCCAAATTTTGATTAATCTTGTAGGAAATGCGATCAAGTTTACAGAGGTGGGTAGCGTTACTTTGCGAGTGAAAAAGAAGGTAGAAGAAAGTTTGGGGGCTGAAACCGCAGAGTTTTCGGACACACAAAAAAAACTTGCCGGCGCGGGTTCTGAACATTCCGAAAGCTTAGCGGTTGAAACCGCAGCTATACAAAGGAAACCCGGATGGTGCACTGCTTTTAATCAGTCCGAAAGCTTGGCACACTGTGATTGTGTAGACGCGAATCACCTTCACCCGGAATTGTTACGCCTTCAGTTTGAAATTGAAGATACTGGCCTTGGCATTGCCACAGAAGAAATGAATAAGTTATTTGAACCATTTGAGCAAACAAAAACAGGTCAAAAATCTCAACAGGGGACTGGATTAGGTTTACCAATTAGCCGCAAATTTGTACAAATGATGGGAGGAGATATTACTGTCAGCAGTACACCTCAGTTGGGAAGTAAGTTTGCATTTGATATTCAAATCAACCATGCCACTCCCACTGAAATTAAAATTCTTAAACCGCAGAAAAAAGTAATGGGTTTAGCACCGAATCAACCAGAATACCGGATTTTGGTTGTTGACGATCGCGCCGATAACTGCCTAGTCATAGAGAGATTATTGTCACCACTAGGCATCCTCGTGCGAGAAGCTAGAGATGGTGAAGAAGCTATTGCTGTATGGGAGGATTGGCAACCGCACCTGATCTGGATGGATATGCAGATGCCTGTCATGGATGGCTATGAAGCCACCAGAAAAATTAAAGCTCATCCTCTCGGAAAACAAACTGTAATAGTTGCTTTAACTGCGAGCGCTTTTGAAGAGGAACGACAAACTATTTTAGGAGCAGGATGCGATGATTTCATGCGTAAACCATTCGAGGCAAAGATATTATTTGCGAAAATGGAAGAACTTTTAGGAGTGCGTTACATTTACGAGGAATCTGTTGATGCACCCCTAGAAAATGAAAACGAAATTAGCGGAGTGACTAGCAATCAATCGGTGGAGTCACAAATCGGTCAAATGCCTCTTGAGTGGGTAGAAAAGATATCTCATGCTGCTCATGAATGTTGCGACGATAAAATTGTCAAGTTGATTGAGGAAATGCCGAGCGAGTTTGCTTTTGCCGCAGAATACTTAACTACTTTGGTGCAAGATTTCCTATTTGACGATATTATAGATATAGCGCAGTCAGCAGTTGCAACGAGGTAAAAATAACCATTTTAAACTAATCTTAACTTTGGAGGCTATTTTATTTAAAAAAGACCTAACATTCCGCCCCAATACCGTCTCCTTGCCATCTATTTTTAGCAAGACCAATCGGAATTTCTACCGTTGCGTTTTTTTTGAGGTAAACTTCTTAAGTGTTAATATCTTTCATCTTGACAAACTACCGTGAGCGATCGCATGGACAGCCATCAATATCCTACAATTCAAGCCAACATTTTAGTAGTTGATGATAAGCCAGATAATGTGCGGCTTTTATCTACAATCTTGACCGAACAAGGGTATCAGGTTCGTAAAGCGCTGAATGGGCAAAGGGCGATCGCTACAGTGCAAGAGTTTCCGCCGACTCTAATTTTGCTGGACGTGATGATGCCAGACATGAATGGATATGAGGTATGTGCAAAGTTGAAAGCTTCACCAAAAACCAGCTCCATTCCCGTAATTTTCTTAAGCGCCTTAGATGACGTTTTAGATAAAGTGAAAGCTTTTGATGTGGGAGCAGTTGACTATATTACTAAACCTTTTCATGGTAAAGAAGTATTGGCACGAGTGGCAAATCAGTTAACAATTCAAAGTCAACAACAGTTACTGCAACAGCAAACGAAGCAATTCCAAGAACTTGTCGAACGTTTGCAAAACGAAATTAAAGAGCGGCAGGGGGTGGAGCTAGCTTTACGGCTTGCTCAAACAAAGTCGGATCATTTATTGCTGAATATTTTACCAGCAGCGATTGTTGAAAATTTGAAAAAGGGCGAGGGTTCTCCTGCCCAGAGGTTTGATTCAGCAACAGTTCTTTTTGCCGATATTGTCGATTTTACGTCTATTGCTGCGAGAATGTTACCTCTAGAATTGGTAAATGTATTGAACCAAATTTTTTCCAGGTTTGACCAACTAACTGAAAAACACGGTTTGGAAAAAATTAAAACAATTGGAGATGCTTATATGGTAGCGGGGGGGTTGCCGGTGCCGAGGGCAGATCATGCAGAAGCGATCGCGAATATGGCCTTGGATATGCAGGAAGCGATCGCTGATTTTCAAACTGATAGAGGCGAACCATTTCAAATTAGGATTGGCATTCATACAGGGCCCGTAGTTGCTGGCGTAATTGGCACTAAAAAATTTATCTATGACTTATGGGGAGATACTGTTAATGTTGCTTCTCGGATGGAATGTCAAGGATTACCGGGATATATTCAAGTTACTACGGCTATTTACGAACTGTTAAAAGATCGGTATTTATTTGAAGAAAGAGGTGCGATCGCGGTTAAAGGAAAAGGAGAGATGATCGCCTATTGGCTAAAGGCTACAAAAGATAATTCAGCGGTTGAAAGCGATGCTTGTCAAACGCAGTCCACTCCTACCGAACTAAGAGAGTACCCACATACCCCACTTCTTTAAGAAGTCGGGTATCTAACCTAGGAGCTATGGATGAAGATCGAGCTAATCCTTAAAAAATGAAAATAATTTGCAGTTTGCAATTTGGATTTTCCCGAATGATTTCAATGCGATCGATAAATTCTCGAAAGTAAAACCTGCGTTCTGATTCTGATAAATCGAGCCAAAATTGGGGTAGGGAAACTGTTTGGGCAGTTTCTCGCAAATTTACTGGGGGCAGTTGCGCTAATTTGCTTTGCAGTTCGGCAATTTCGGTGCGGATTTTGTAGGCTCTAAACTCTGCCGTTTCGGTGTCTAATATGCCGCTGTCAATCAGGGCAGAAAGTTGCTCTATAATTTCTTGTTTGGATGCGATCGCTCTGACAATTCCTGCTTTAATTCCATTCATATTCGGCATTTGCAACCCAGCAACAGCATCGGGTAAATCCCGACAAATACCGGCGATGGTTAATTGCAATACTTCATCGTAGGAAATACCGCTACATTTAGGCTGTTTTGGACAGTTAATCGGTCGCAAATAAAGGTATTCTTTTTCTTGGCGGTAGGAGGTGACTTTGGCAACTGTCATGGGGGATTTGCATTCTGCACAAATTGCTAAACCTGCGAGGGAACGTGGGGCGCTAGCGCTGCGAGGAGAAAGGCAGCGGTTACGGCGCAGTAACCTGTCTATTTGGGCGGCTTCTTCTCTGGAAATAATCGGGACGTGGGTGTTAGAAATTACTTGACCGTTTTGATATTCCAAATCGCCTCGGTAGGCTGGATTTGTCAGCCAGCGGCGGCCGGTGCTTACAGAGATTTTTTTGTTGTATTTCTTGGCTAAATACCGCACGGAACCTCGCAAGGAACCGTAAATTAAAAAGTGTTCAAAAAAGTCTTTGACGGTGGGGGCGGTGGTTTTATCGATCGTATAACAATCTTTGCCGCGCCGGTAGCCGTAGGGAGCCTTACCCGGTGGAATCCGGGATTTGATGCGGTTGCGGGCGTGTCCTTTGCGAATACTCCGGCTGTGTTGGCTGCGCTGGATTTCTGCGAGGATTTGCAGCAAGTTTTGGCGGTTTCGCGGTTCTGTTTCTGCTTGTACGATGATTTCGACGCCGAGGTTTTCGAGTTGGGCGAGGTGCGAACACACTTGCTGTACGGTGTCGCCGAGTTCTTCAAAACGCTGAATTAACAGGTATTTGACTGGTTCTGTTTCGCAGTCTTTGAGGAGTTGTTGCAGTTGTTGTCGCCCTCCTAAGTCTTGATAGGTGCGATCGACTTCTTGACCCCAAATTTCCGGTGCGGGTGCTGCTTCGAGTAGCGGTTCGGTGTAAGAATAAGCGATGATTTTCATCTGTTACTCGCTGAGTTCGATGATGTTGCCGTCGGGATCTTGGGTAAATAATGCCGATCGACCTGACGCGCTCATTTGAAACTGGCAATTGTGAGCGATTAACTGCTGTTTAGCTGCTTCTAAGTTAGCAACAGAAAATGCTAGATGTCGGTTGCGTCCCCATTTGGCATTGTCTACCGCATCTGGGATAATTGTTTTAGCTAAAAGTAGGTGGAGCTGGAAGTCGCCCACTTGATACCAGATTCCGGGAAATTTTAAGTCTCGCTCTATTTTTGGCAGTTTTAATACGGTGCTGTAAAAGTGTTGCGATTTTTCTAGGTTTGAGATGAGTAGGGCGCTGTGGAGGGATTTAGTAATTTGCATTTTTGTGGAAATTTCTTTTTTTAGTTTAACCGCTGATGCAGGCAGATGAGCGCTGATGAACGCAGATTTTTTGATGTTGGTTTAGTTTTTGATATGATAACATTGTTAGTCGCTCTTAATATATCCATTATCAAGTCTTGTAACAAAAAACTGCCTGCTGGGAGCGTTTTTAACAATGGTTTCAGAAAAAAGTGCGATCGTCTCCAGATCGGGCAAATTCCGTCTCCGCAATGTCTTAGTAGTTCCCTTTGTTCTCCAAATTTTGGCTGCTGTTGGCTGCGTTGGCTATCTCTCTTACAGAAACGGAGAGCAGATAGTCAACGATATTGTTAATCAGTTGCGGCAGGAAGTGAGTGCGAGAGTTTACGAACGTGTTCAAACCTATCTGGAAGCTCCGCCACTGGTGAATCAGATCAATCAGGATGCTGTACCTTTGGGAGTGTTGAACTTTGACGATTTGGAGCAAGCTAGACCCTATTTTTGGAAACAAGTTCTGCAATTTAAGTCGATCGGTCACGCGGGAATTGCCAACGAAAAAGGTCAGTACCTGCGTGTGGGTTGGGTAAATCGACTTGTTGGACTTGAACAACCTAAGCTTGCCCAGCAACTGATTCCGGGGGGCGGCGACTTGATATATTACAACCTTGACGATAATGGAAACCCGACAACAATCGACAAAACCACGCCCAATTATGACGTTCGCACGCGCCCTTTTTACAGAGTTGTTGTTGAGAAGAAACAGGCAGCTTGGAGTGAAGTTTATATTAATTTTGGCTACGGTACGCTGCAAATTAATGCGAGTCTACCCTATTATGATGCCGACGGCCAACTAATTGGCGTGCTGACTTGCCAGATGGGACTAGATCAAATTCGCCACTTCCTGCAAACCTTAAGGGTGGGTAATTCCGGTCAAGTATTTATCATTGAACCCCAGGGTGAATTAATAGCCACCTCGGTTAAAGAACAGCCTCTTTCCGTGGGAACCGGCAAAGATACAAAGCGGATCAAAGCACAGGAAAGCAGCAACTCGCTGATGCGTCAAAGTGTGGTTTATCTGCTCGATAGCTTCAAGCGTTTGGAAGACATCCATCAAACTGTTCAACTTGACTTTAAGCTAAACGGTGAGCGGCAATTTATCCAAGTTTCTCCGCTAACTGACAAGTACGGTCTCAATTGGCTGATTGTAGTAGTCGTTCCTGAAGCCGACTTTATGGCGCAAATTTATGCTAACACTCGGCAGACTATTTGGCTGTGTATTGTGGCTCTAATTGTCTCTGTTGGAGTGGGTATTTTCACCGCTAGCTGGATTACTCGCCCCCTGAACCAAATTGCTCAAGCTTCAGAATATCTAGCAGGTGGTGCTCTCAACCAGAACGTTGCTTCCAGTCGGATTTGGGAAATTGAAACCTTAACAAATTCCTTTAACAGCATGGCGAGACAACAGCAAGAATCCTTTGAAACTCTAGAAGATAAAGTCAAAGAACGCACCTCTGAACTCGCCACAGCCACGAAACAAATTGCTGCTCTCAACCAGCTCCTGAAAGCGGAAAACCTCCGCATGAGCTCCGAACTCGATATGCTCAAACAAATGCAGCAGTTGATTCTGCCAAAACCTGCTGAACTCGCAGCAATTACAGAGTTAGATATTGCCGGATTTATGGAGCCAGCCTCGGAAGTAGGGGGTGATTACTACGACGTACTTTGTACTAACAGGGTTGTCACGATTTGCATTGGTGATGTCACCGGACACGGATTAGAAAGCGGCATTTTGATGGTGATGACTCAAGCTGCTGTCCGCACTCTTCAGGAAATGCAAGAATCCAACCCGGTGCGTTTTTTAGATACCCTCAACCGCACTCTTTATAAAAATGTCCAGCGCATGAACTCCGACAAAAATATGACACTAGCTTTGCTCAACTATGCGGATCGCACAATTAGTATCAGCGGTCAACATGAGGAAACTCTTGTGGTCAGGAAAGGTGGTCAAATCCAGCGGATAGACACCCTAAATTTAGGATTTCCGCTCGGCTTAGATGAGGATATTTCCGATTGGATTAGCCATGTTATAGTAGACTTAGAGCCGGGGGATGGGGTGGTGCTTTATACTGACGGCATTCCCGAAGCTAGAAATATGCACAAAAAATTCTACGGTATCGAAAGACTCTGTGAAGTGGTTTCTCAAAACTGGCATTTGAGCGCCGAACAAATCAAGCAAGCCACAATCGATGATTTGCGAGAATTTATTGGAGAACAAAAGGTATTTGATGACATTACTTTGCTAGTATTGAAGCAACAGGGACATATTGTGCATAATTAATGATTGACGCTCGTCAACCCGGTTTTTACGATCGAGCTTGGATTGAGTCGCCAAGCATTGAACCAGCAACCGGATTTATCGCTTCGCCCGTGTAAGTTGTAATAATTTACAGCGAGCGAGTAAAACAATTTTGCGCTCCCAGATTCGGGAGTATACATTATGCAACCAAAACTAAATTTACCACATTCTAAATCTCCAGAAGAGCTCAATACCCAGCTACAGGATTTGATGCAAAAACTTGAGGAAGTCGAAGATGAAAAAAATAGCTATGAAACTTTAGTAGAAATTATCACGGAACACTCCACGGATCTTGAAAACCAGATCCATCATAAAAACCGAGAGATGCAGACTTACATTGAGCAGGTAAAAAAGGTTATAGATGCAGCTATTGCTGTAAAAAACAATAGCTTTGAACCCCAGATATTGTCAGATGTGGCAGGGCGCAGCGATGCACTGGGAGAACTGGCACAGGTATTTTCGCATATGGTGCAAAAGGTGAAAGCGCGGGAACAAGAATTAGAGAAACTTTTGCAGGCTTACGGACGTTTTGTTCCCGATGAATTTCTCCAATTTCTCGGCAAGCAGAGCATTGTTGATTTCCAGCTTGGAGATCACGTCAGCAAAGAGATGGCAATTATGTTTTCCGATATGCGTTCGTTTACCACGATGGCGGAGCAAATGACTCCTCAAGAAAACTTTGACTTCATCAATAACTATTTACAGCAAATTAGTCCCGAAATTCGTAAGCACAATGGTTTTATTGTCAAGTATATTGGAGATGGAGTCATGGCAGTTTTTCCTGATGGCGTGGATGATGCTATTCAGGCAGGAATTGTGAAGTTGGAGCAGTTGCAGAAATACAATCAAAGCCGTAAAATAAATGGGGATATACCGCTCAAGATTGGCATTGGTATCCATGTGGGTGATACGATGGTTGGGATTATTGGAGACGCGAATCGGATGCAAGCCGATGCGCTGTCAGATCATGTGAATCTCACCGCTCGTCTGGAAGGTTTGACTAAGTATTATGGCGTATCTTTATTAATTTCTGGAGATGTGGTACAACGTTTGAGTCAACCCGAAAAGTATCATATCCGTTTTTTGGATCGGGCTATTGTCAAAGGTAGACAAGAAGCCATTACAGTTTGTGAGGTGTTAGATGTTGAAGTAGAACCAGTGCGATCGCTCAAAATTCAAACTTTGCCTATATTTGAGGAGGGACTCGAAGAATATTGTCAGGGAAATTTTGCTAATGCCATAGTTTGTTTTGAACAGATAGTGGCGCTAAATCCCGCTGACAAACCCAGCCAACTTTACCTAAAACGCATCCAATCGCTGTTAGAAAAGAGTATTCCTGCTAACTGGAATGGCGTGTGGAAATTCACCCAGAAGTGACATTAATACATCAATTGGAGGCAGAAAAATTATGACATCTGGAAACTTAAAAACAATGACACAAATCTTTGGAGAATTCATTGAAGATTTTCCTCCTGAACACGACTCCCTAGAACTTACATTTACCCCTAGTTCTCGCCCCATCAAACAGCGCTGGCGCAATAACAGGCTTTCGGCTCATTTTGTAGCAGATTATTTGTCTAGCTTTCTACCGCTGGATGAAGAGGATACTAGCAGCGAGAAACGGATAAAAGAAAGCAAGGGAGCTGTGAGTTACGTCGCTAACGAACTGTTAGAAAATGCGATAAAATTTAATAACGATGATACCAATTACAAGGTCAGATTTGGTATACATTTTATTGGTGAAACAGAGGTGATGGCGGTAGTTTTTGCCAGTAATAGTGTCAAGCCCGAAAGGGCGAATAAGTTGAAGGAGTTTATTGAAGAAATTCTGGATTCCGATCCCAATGAACTTTATTTGCAGCAGCTTGAAAATAATGCGGAATCTGAAAGTGACACATCGGGATTGGGATTGCTGACGATGATTAATGACTATTCAGCTAAGATAGGTTGGAAATTAGATCGCAGGCCAGATAGTGATACCATAATTGTTACGACTGTAGTTCAAATTAGGGTCTAGTTGCTAGCATTTCAATATTTACTCTCTTGTGCGATCACACTATTTTAGTCAGGAAACAAAATCACAATGGGCATTCAAGAAATTCAAGGTGAAGATTACAGCATTCAGTACGATCCAGAATCAGTCACTGTCACTTTCCAAGGCGAACTCAGCCTGAGCGGCCCAGCAGAGTATGCGCCAATAGTCGAATTGTTAGATGAGGTCGCCAATCCCGAACCGCCTACTATTACCTTGAACCTAAAAAATTTGGAATTTGTTAACAGTTCTGGTATCAGTATGCTGTCGAAGTTTGTCATTGCCGTTCGGAAAAAGAAAACGATTCAACTTTTGGTATTGGGTTCAAATGATGTTCCCTGGCAACAGAAATCTCTCAGAAATTTAGAAAAGCTGTTGCCAACTTTGAAGCTAGAATTAGCGTAGGATATGTGGAAATTTTAATTACTGTTAACATAGGCGGGACGCCCGTGCCACACACCGTTAACACAGGCGGGACGCCCATGCCACACACCGTTAACACAGGCTGGACGCCCGTGCCACACACCGTTAACACAGGCTGGACGCCCGTGCCACACACCGTTAACACAGGCTGGACGCCCATGCCACACACAGTTAAAATAGATAAATTTCGATGATTAGTAAATTGCTTAAGTTTGCTGGATCGGCAGTTCAATGATAAACTCGGTTCCCTTGCAGGGTTCAGACTCGCACCGGAGCGATCCTCGGTGATTTTCTACTAAGATTTTGTAGACAATAGACAATCCTAAACCAGTACCTTTACCAATTTCCTTGGTGGTGAAAAACTGCTCGAACATTCGCTCTTTTATCTGTGGTGTCATTCCGGTACCCGTGTCAGCAATCCGCACTCTCACGCGATCGGGCCCAGCTAATTCTGTGCTGATCAAAATTTTTAGCGCAGCATGGGGCTGATTTTGTGATGCCTCGTCCAAAGCATCGATCGCGTTGGTAATTAGATTCATAAATACTTGATTTAGCTGTCCTGAATAACACTCTACAGGAGGCAATTTTCCATAATTTTTAATTACTTGAATGTCGCGACGGTCTATTTGAGAATTGAGACGGTTTCGCAAAATTAACACGGTGCTGTCAATGCTGTCGTGCAAATCGCACATGGTCATGTTACTGTTATCGGTGCGCGAAAAGTTGCCCATAGATTTGACAATTTCGCGAATGCGATTGGAACCCATTTGCATGGAAGAGATAACTTTAGGCAAGTCTTCAACTAGAAAATCAAGATCTATCTCTTCGATTTTAGCTGTGATTTCGGGACAGGGATTGGGATAGCATTCTTGATAGAGACACAGCAGGTGCAACAAATCTTGAGTATAAATTGCGGCATGGCTCAAGTTGCCGTAAATAAAACTAACTGGGTTATTAATTTCGTGGACGATACTAGCCATTAGCGCCCCCAGCGAAGACATTTTTTCGCTGTGGAGGAGTTGAGCTTGAGTTTGTTTGAGTTCGCAAAGTGCGCGATCGAGCTGGGCGGCTTGAGCTTCCGCTTTCGAGGTAGCAGCACAACTTTCTTGATAAAGTTCAACCTGTTTAAGGTCGATTTCAAATTGTTCGATTTCGCTTTCTTGCTGGTATTGGCTCACCACGGCATCGAAAGCTTCTAGCAAGTCGCCGCCCGCTGCTTCGACAATGTACAGGAGATGGGGATTTTCCAGCATGAGTTCGGCATCAGGAACTTGCACTAATGCTTTTATTCGATCGATATATGCGCGCACTTGTTTGTCTAAATACAGTGGCGGCTCCAAATACATTGCCTTGAGGGTGGCTGAAGGGGGACTGCCTAAGTTGATGCTGCTGCCAATATTCATTAAGTCGCGGTGGGATTTTTGCATAAGCTCGATCGCCTCTAACAAATTCACCCGCAGTTTGGCTCTTTCTAGCCCATTCTGAGAGCAAACTAACCTCATGCAAAAAAAAGCCGTTCGTTGGGAAAGCATTCGCTGGCGGCCGCTGATATTAATTACCGCAGCACTAATTTTTCTGGCTGTCGTAATTTCTTCCAGATTAAAATAGTTCCTCATTGCCGCCATTGGTAATATCCCCGACTCAACTAAATGTCTGTAGCTCGTGCTGACACAAGATTTAAGAGCCATAAAAATAATTGTACAATACACTAATCAATATATTCTGTATTTCCTAATAAAGTAGTATACTAAAACACAATTATTGGCAATTGGTGGCTTATCACAAGTTTTATGATTCGGCTTATTGCACAGTTTTTCTTAATTATTCAAAAATTTACAAATCAACTTCGCCATAATTTGAGCTTGAGTTTGCGGCAACCCGTGAGCAGCATTGGGAATAATTACTAACTCGGCCCCCGGTATCTCCTTAGCGTAGGTTTCACAGTGCCATAGAGGAATTGTTTCGTCGCTATCTGCTGCGATAACTAAGGTAGGAATTTGCAATTGGTGAATTTCTTTTTCTACTGTATCAACTGCGTCTTCCGGCCGCATCCGACTCATTAAAAATGACCTTGCTACTGGTTGAGACATTAACTCCCTGCGCCACCCGGAAATTTGCTGCAATTTCTCACTTTTTCCAGCTAAACTCGCAAAAGGTTTTGCCAAGTGCAAGACCCAATCAACGGCTGGGGTTTCCCACAGCAGCGGCCGCAAAGCATCGTATTGACCGCAAAAACTGTCGTCCCGAATTCCGGCTGGTGCTGCTAACACTAAACTGCTAACAGAATTAGGATATTTGAGGGAATATGCAGATGCTACCCAACCGCCAAATGAATGTCCGATGATACAGCAGGGTTCGATATTTAGTTGTTCTACAACTTGCCGGACAAAATCAACTTCTACAGCTACGTCGTAGCGGATTTCTGGTTTACTGGATTCTCCAAAACCTAACATATCTAAACTGATGCACCGAAACTGAGATTGCAATAACTCAATTAATGGCAGCCAGCAAGTCTTTTCTCCGAAGAAACCGTGCAGCATCAATAAGGGTCTGCCGCACCCGATGTCGAGGTAGGCGGCTGTTTGGGGGGTGCTATTGACAAATGTACTTAATGTGTGCTTTTGTCCTACAAGTGCTTGAGACTGCATGGGTGATCGACTCCTAATAAGTAAGATACATTTGTAAAGGATTGTAACAAAAAAGCAGTTCAAACGTTAAACTTCATTACGGAGTACACAGTTAGAAATAGACCATGATATTGTCTATGATTATTAGAAAACACTACAAACCCAAAGCAGGAGAACACTTTGAACTCTACTTTAAAACAGTACCCGGCTTGCTCTCTTCGCGAAGATGTCAGTGAGTACGTAGCACACCTACAGCTTCACATGACGTTACAAGCTCGCAACTTGCTCCCTACCATTACCACCGCTAAGGATAGTCGCGAACAACTGTTGCAGCAGACTCAGGCTCATTTTGAGAAACGTGTTTCTCGACAAACTATTTAAACAAATTTAACGATCGCCCGCGGTCGATCGAACTTTCCCACATTTCAGCATCCCAGAAACCCGGTAGCCTCAACAATACCGGGTTTCTTTTCGGCTAATTATGCAGGGGCCCGGTTTTGGGCAATATTCGTTCGGTGTGTTTTAAATTTAATGTCTATGCGAATTCCGATTATTGCATTTTTGACTTTGGCGGCGCTGGCTGGTGGCGAATTGGCAGCGCGGGCGATCGATCCGAGTGCCGCATCGACTGAGGCGGAGTTTAGAGAGGGAACCGCAGAGGCGCAGAGGGCTCAGAGGGAGGAGGATGAGGTCATCGGTGACAACTTAACGTCAAACCGACCATCTCTGTTGTTTGTAGGGAAGTCTAGATCCCCCCTAGCCAAGGGCGGGCACGGGGGCACCGCCCCTACTAAGGGGGGGACAAGAAATATGCTCAAAGTCCCCCTTCTTAAGGGGGATTTAGGGGGATTTAGACTAGATGAGAAGCGACATTTGTTATCGGTTCCAGTCTTAAATAGTCACCAATCGGATGAGGTGAACCCAACTGTGCAGGATTTGCCGGCATCGGATGAGCTCGCAGCTTCTCCAGAAGTACGCGCGGCGCAGCTATCCCTTGGGGAATCTCCCTCATATCGTTTCCGGTTGCATCAAAATAATAAAATCGAGTCAACAGTTAACACTCAACCATTCAGTTTTTCCACCCCGAGTCAAGAGTCAACAGCCAACAGTCAACAGTCAACAATCATTCCGGTGCAACCGGAATTGATATCACTCAAGTCCAGCCATAATAAAGATTTTACATCTCTGTTAAAAACTCCGGCGACGATCGCGACACAAGCCGAAATCCCCGAAGCAGTAAACAGCAACGCCCGACAGCTAGGCGGTACTCTACAAATCAGTCAAGCGGGCAATGCTGAGGGCGTTTACGTTGCAGAGGTGAAAATTCGCTTTGTCAATTCCAGAGGCGAAGCTGTTGATAAAAAAGGGAATCCGGTTGAGGGCAGAATTTCGGAAGATTTTATCCGAGGTGAGCTCAAACTCAAGGCGGGGGATAACTACAGCCGGGAAGTTGTACGATCGGATTTACAGCAGTTGCAGCAATTGGGATTGTTTGACAAAGTGACGGTTTCGATTGAAGAAGTTGGCACGGATGTTAATGTAATCTACAACGTTCAAGAGCGATCGGCTCGCTCTTTTAGCGTTAGTGCCAGTCTTAGTGATGACGTTGGCGTTGCTGTTCCTCTTTCCTATACCGATCGAACTTTCGGCACCAACCCCCAGCGGCTAGCGGTGGAACTTGAACCCAGCCTCCGAGGTATCCAGTACGATGTCGAGTTTGTCAGCCCTTACGTTGCCGCCGAAGACCGTTTGGGATACAGTGTGAGAGCTTTTGGCGATCGCAGAATATCGGAAATTTTCAACAAAGATATTGATTTGCCCAACGGGAACCGAGTTCGGGAAATTCGGATGGGGGGAAATCTCAGGTTTACCAGACCTTTGGGCGATTGGCAATCGACTTTGGGACTGAATTATACAAATATCAGTACGCGCGATCGCAACTTAAATATCGCCCGCCGGGACGAACTCGGCAATCCTCTCACATTCAGCGGCAGCGGCGTTGACGAGTTATACACTGTTTCTTTCGGTGCGATGCTCGATCGGCGGGACAATCCCTTCAACCCCACCAGCGGTTCGATTCTCAGCCTCAGCACCGACCAGTCGATACCTCTGGGTCGAGGTAACATTGTGAGCAACAGGCTGTTAGCAAATTATATACAGTATGTACCACTAACTTTGCTGGGCATCAGCGAGTCCGAAGCCTTGCCCGAAATGCTGGCTTTTAACTTGCAAGCGGGTACGGTAATCGGGGATTTGCCACCAACGGAAGCTTTTCGCCTCGGCGGCCGCAATTCTGTGCGGGGTTACGATAGCGGGGATATTGGCAGTGGCCGGAGTTATTTTTTGGCTTCCGGCGAATATCGGTTTCCTGTGGGCAGGGATGTCGGCGGCGTGATATTTGTTGATTTTGCGTCGGATTTGGGCACAGGAGATAGTGTACTCGGAAAACCGGCCGTAGTCAGGGACAAACCGGGGACTGGGGCGGGTGTTGGGGTGGGTGTGAGGGTGCGATCGTCCTTTGGATTAATTCGCTTAGATGTGGGTGTTAGCGACTCCGGCGACATCAAATTGATACTCGGTACCAAGCAGCGATTTTGAATTAGTCATCAGTCACGAGTTAACTGTAGGGGCGGGTTTTACCAACAATATTTGATAACCGCAAACAATCTTGTAAACCCGCCCCCACACAACCGATAACCCAGATTAACCTGATATTGGAGCGAATCCAAAAAATGTAGATTCGGATTTGTCGTTGGGTGGGGGCGGGTTTATTATATTGTTGGTTTCTGGCATAGATGATTGGTAAAACCCGCCCCTACAGGATGCGTGAAGATACAAGAAGCGATTTCAATTGCCAGTTGCTAAAAAAAGGTTTCAGCCTACGGTTTTAAACAGATTTTGCGCGACGAAATTGCCGACCGCCAAACCCGTTGGCAGCGCATCATCAACCGTAGCCTCGCGCACGTGCACGCCACCGTAAACGCGACTGATCGCATCCTCATAGGCAGCATCGTAAAAACTGTTGTAAGTGCGCGTTACACCGGGCATTTCTTGGGAAACTGCCGTAAAAGAGTAGTTTTCACCAAAAAAGTTGGTCATCACTCCGGCAAATGCACCGCCAAAAGTCGAATGTCCAGAGATGTAATCTGGGAAGGGCGGGGTGGGGCTGAGTAGGGGCTCCCATTCCGGGTCAGTCACCGTTCCTGAAATGCCATGTTTCTCGCCAAATCCCCCGGTAATCAAATCGTCTGGTCGGGGTTGAATGACTTTGCTGTTGTACTTGGCATCCCAAGCCACAATTCCAGCATCGGCCAAAGCGACGTTCAACTCAGCAAACAAGCGCGCATTTTCCGGGACGGTTTTTTCCTCGCGCATGGCGACTTCTTCAGCAATTTGATTCAATTGTCCGTAAGGTCGGAAAGTGTCGGCGCGATCGTCAGCCCAGAAAAAGGCGATTTCAGTTTGGTCAGGAGTTCGCGTCACGGTGGTGTTTGCGGTACTCTGTTTCCCCCCCAACAGTCGAACTTCTTCCAAGTCTTGCACGAAGCGATCGGTTCCCGGTACGCCATCTAAACCGTTCGGGGCAAAGGCTGCGGTGTTGGGGATAGCAAAGGGCTTGACTTTGCCCCAGTTTGGCCCGAGTGCCGCGCCTTTGTTGGGGCCTTCGGTATTCGGTCGCCAAACGTAATCACCCTCTGGGGGAACGTAAGGGGCATTGTTGCTGGAACCATCGTTGGCGCGGGAGGCGAGGATGGTATCAGCAACGAAGTTCCCAAAGGCGACTCCATCGGCCTCGGCTTGCGGTGTGTCGTCGATTTGTGCTAAGGATCGGGCGAGTTGTCGATCGAATAATTGAGTTTGATTTGGCAGCAGTGTGACTAACGCTTTGTGGGCTGCTGCTGCTGCTGCTGCTTCCTCGGATGCGCCAATGGGGGCGGGAGTGTTGACAGCATAGGACGTGTGAGTGCGATCGAACGCATTCACCGCATCGTAAACTGAGAGGGAAGTAATCGCCATCAGGCGCGATCCTACAGTAGGCGGCACGCCCCGTCCCGCTTTACCTTCAGCTTGGATCGCATTTAAAGCGATGGCATTCCAGTCGATGACAACATCGCTTCCGGTTGCCGAAACCAGTTTCGAGATTTGCTTGCTTTCGTTGTTCTGGTCAATTTCGGCAATCAGGTTGCAAGCCCCCGGAGCCCCAACCGAGGTCATGTTGGCATAGTTCAACTTAACGGTTGTGGATTGTCCCGGCAGCAGGTTGACTTGTTGGACAGTGGAGGTAAGTAAGCAATCGTTGACTAATTTGCCGTCTGGGGCGCGATCGAGCATCTCGTCTGTGGAAGTGTAGAGTTTGACCGTGACGGGGCCTGTAACTGGTGCGGAACCTTGATTTGTCAGCTTCACAGTGACTTTACCTCGATCGCCCATTTCAATGGTTTTGGGTAAATCGATCTTGCTGAATTTAGCCACTAAATCTCCCTGGGAGGGAAGTAAATTTGGGGCAGCTACTCTATCTACCTCTTCCTGATTCATGTATGTTACTTTATTGAAAACTTTAAGCTTTTTGTGTTTTTTCAAATGTATCCTACCATTTACTCCTTCGATTAGTTCTTATGTAAATCTTTATAAAAATCGACCTATTCACCATTCCTTTATCGAATCTTTATAAATGTGCTAAAAAGTCCGTATTACTGAGTAAGCGCGCATATTTTTTTCTTTTCCTTTTTTTACAAAACTTTACTCTCTAAGTCGGTTCATAATTTCTTCAAAAAAGCTAGATAGCATTTATTGACAATTAAAAATAATAAGTTTTTTATCTACTCTCTTCAGAACTCGAACATATCCTCGGTAGGGACATAACAATTTTGTGTACTGTGTTCTAGGCAATGGAGAATTGCTATATGTTGGTAATATTAATCGAAATTGAGTACAATAAATAACTCGGTAGGAACCGAACAATGTTGTGTCCTGTATTGTAGGAAATAGAGAATTGCTATATGTTTGTGGTATTAATCGAAACTCAGTGCAATACCGCACCTCGGTAGGGACACAACATTGTTGTGTCGTGTGTTGTAGGCAATTGACAATTTCTAGATATTTGTGATATTCATCGAATAGGTAAGGACACAACAAAGTTGTATCCCTACTGTGTTGTGTGAACAATTGACAATTGCTATCTTTATCCTAGTAAATGCTTAACGCTTTGGTTTCTTCACATCAACAGTTTTCGACTTAGCCGCCGGAGTGCGCGGATAAAACTTAAACTTATTGAGCGCAGCACTTGCCGATTTAGCCACACCGCTATCTATATCTCGCAAAGCTTTTTGTAGCAGCGGAATCACTTTTTCAGACTTAATCATTGCTAGTGCTTCCACAGCAGCTTCGCGCACCTCCGGGTGAAGATCTTGAGCTAATTTTCCCAAGGTTTCTATTGCTCGCTGACCTTCGGATCTCAGAGCATTAGCAGCAGCCATTTTACCTAAAGCAGACGCTGCAAACTTGCGGGTTTCTTTGTCCTGACTTTGAACACATCCCATCAACTGCGGTAGGGAATAGCTTGGTGCTTGTCTGGTAATTGGAAGCTGTTGTTCGAGTGCTGGTTGATGTAAATCAATTGGTTGTGGTTCCGAAAAATCTGTGTAATTTAACTCTTCTTCAACTTCTGTTTGATTTAACTCACTTGACAGTTCCTGCCAAACTTCTTCTTCTTGTGATAAACCTTCGGCAAATTCTGTTGAATTTAACTGACTGAACTGCTGCTCCGGGACTTCTTGTTGTACATTACTTTCGTACTGGTCTTGCAAAGACCTGATAGTAGCTTGCATCTGAGCTTCGTGCTCTCTCAACTGCTCGTGAGCCGCTTGCAACTGACTCTCGTATTGCTCTTGCAAAGCCTCCATATTTAACTGCATCTCAACCTCGCGGTTCTCATATTCCTCGGCAATTTGCCTCAAGCGAATTTCGTGTTCATTTTGCAAGTTTTGCAAATGTTGCTCCATCTGAGCTTGATAATTTATATGCAATTCGTCAGCAACTCTAAGTAAATGATGTTCGTGTTCTGCTTGCAAAGATTGGATATTTTGCTGCATCCTAGCATTGTTAGCGGCTTCTAATTCCTCGCTGATTTGTCGTCGCAGCTCGTACTCGTCTACGCTGGCAAGTGGTTGGACCTGACTCTCGCGTTCTGCCAAAACTTGTTGGAGCTGACTGTCGCGTTCTGCCCGAACTTGTTGGAGCTGATTTTCGTATTGAGCCGCAACTTGTTTGAGCTGGTTTTCGTATTGGGTAGTAACTTGTCTGAGTAAATTTTCGTGTTCGATAGTAGCTTTTCTAAGCTGATTTTCCCGTTCTCCTTGCTGAGATTCGACAGCTTGTTGCACCCGAGACATCTGAGCTAATTCTATTTCCTCACTAATTCTGCGAGTTTGCTGCAAGTATTCTTGCTTTTGCTTCTTTAAGCGTTTTTCCACTAACCAGTAAGCAACTGCTACCCCTGCCAAAAAACCTACGATCGCTCCTATGATACCCACAACTGAGATCCTCCCGACAAAATAGTGATGCTGGACTTTTTACATTTAACCATAGAGCCTCCTGTAACCGCCCAGTAGCAACAGCCAAGCTGTCACTGCCAGCCAGTGAAGTGCCACCGCAGGCCAGATAGAACCGCTTTGCAGGTAGGCGATGGAGCACGCAACTCCCAAAATTGCCGCCAGTAGCAAAAATACTGGATTCATAAAGGTCGATCGACCAACCGGGTAAAAAGTCAGCGCGTTCAGCGGGTGGTACACTACAAAAACCGCCAAACTCGCGCATCCCCAAAACCACAGCATTAACCCAGAAGCATTCTCTAACGGATGTGGCAGCATTAACACGCGGAAATATACTTCCTCGGTGATGCCGGGACTTAACAAACAGCCAACGAGCACTCCCACAATTGTAGGCCGGGAGGTTTGCACATCAACTTTCAAAAATCCCGACCAAAAACCGATAGGAAGCGCGATCGAAGTGTAAACCAGCGCGAGCATAGCTGCAACCAGCCAATCAGTGAAATCGGGAATAGTTGAAAAAGCTAGGGTGACGCGGCGTACCAGCAATCCCAGCAGCGTCATCGCACTAAAATTTAACATAATCAAACTGATCCTTAAAATTTTCAAACAGATGTTAGCAGTAAGTTGAGCCGTTTATTATGCAAAACCAATCATTGCCACCCGTCAGAGTGCACGTTTTTGTTTCGGGATTAGTTCAAGGAGTAGGATACCGATATTCAACGATGAATCAAGCAAAGTATTTCGGCCTGGGCGGCTGGGTAAGAAATCTCCCCGATGGCCGCGTCGAGGCTGTCTTTGAAGTATCCAAAAAAGCTGTGGAAGGAATGATTAGTTGGTGTCGTCGGGGCCCCACCGGTGCTACGGTTAGTGAGTTGGTTTTGGAATACGAAGACCCGGAGGGCGATTCCCTTGGCGATAGCTCCGCTTCACGCACTTTTGAGATCCGCCGATAAAACAATAAAGGAAATAAACTGCGGTTGAAACCGCTACTATACAAACGAAGTATGCCTAGTCTACGGCAGGCTTCGCCCAAGCAGACTAAAGAATAAATCCGATAAAAAGCGCGAACTTGGTATTGCCAATTGATCAATGATTAGCAAGTTGACTTAAATTAGCAAACAACTGAGAAACTTTGGTCAAATCTTTATCTCCCGGCGCTATTTCTACGCCGCTAGAAAGGTCAACACCGCTGAAATTATTGCCGATCGCACTATCAATTGCATTTAAAATATTATCGGGTGTTAAACCGCCCGCCAGCAGCCAAGGACACTGGGGTCTAAACTCTGATAGCATCATCCAGTCGATCGTTTTACCAGTACCGCCCAATTGCCCTGGATGGTAAGCATCCAGCAGTAAAGTATCGACACGAACAGCATAAACAGCAGCGGTGGCTAAAGTTTCAGGAGTCTTAACTCTCAGGGCTTTGATAATTTCAATTCCCGGCAAAAACTCCCGCAGTTGATCGCAATATTCCGCTGTTTCATCTCCATGCAACTGCACCCCGCTTAAATTTGACTCTGCCGCTACTTGACAGATATTTTTTATTGTGGTGTTGGCAAAAACGCCGATGCGATCGACATTTTCCGGCAACTGCTCGACAATCAGGCGAATTGTTGCTGGGCTGACATAGCGCGGGGAAGCCGGCACGCAGATAAACCCCAAAGCTTGGGCTCCCAAGCGGGCGATCGCAATTCCTTGGTCTAATTTAGTGATTCCGCAAATTTTAACCCGCACTCCGACTTCTCCCTTCCAAATTTGTATCAAAATATAAACGAATTGTTAACTATTAAAACAAATCTTAGTTTAATGCAAAACGCTTTTTATAATCTTGGAAATCAATTGATCTGTAACATCAGGAGATAAGAACGTGATCAACTCATCTTTGCTGTTAGCCGTACAATCTACCGCTCCCTCAACACCGGAGTGGTCGCCACTGGTAGGACTGACAATGATTTTATGTAATTTGCTGGCGATCACGATCGGCTACTACGGCATCTCCAAGCAAAACCGAGGCAAGGGCCCAGCTTTACCCGTTGCACTCCCTGGAATGTTCAAAGGCTTCGGCGTACCAGAATTGCTGGCAACAGCCAGCTTCGGTCACTTGCTCGGAGCCGGAGTAATCTTGGGCTTGGGTAACGCCGGAGTTCTGTAAAAATCAGGGGAAAGGCAAAGGCAAGGGGTAGAAAAGATATAATAGAAACTCTTTCTTGCTCTCCTTTCCCAGGAAACTTCATGCAGACAGGTTGGCGAATCGGCTCTTTATTTGGCATCCCCCTAGTTATAGATTATTCGTGGTTTATAATTTTAGCCTTAGCAACCCGCGAATACGCCAGCAGTTACCGCCTGTGGGGGCCTGCGCTCTCTTGGAGTGCGGGGTTAGCAATAGCCCTGCTACTGTTTGCTTCCGTGCTCTTGCACGAACTCGGACACAGCTTGGCGGCGATATCGCAAGGCATTAAAGTTAATTCTATTACCTTATTCTTATTTGGCGGGGTAGCTTCGATCGACTCGGAATCAAAAACTCCCGGTCAAGCTTTTCAAGTAGCTATTGCCGGCCCTCTCGTCAGCTTTGCGTTGTTTTTAATCCTCGGTTTGGGTTCTCAAGTTCTTCCCCCGAAAAGTTTGTTAGCAATTGTCACGGAAAGGGTAGCACTAATCAATCTCGTTTTGGGATTATTTAACTTAATTCCCGGTCTACCTTTGGATGGAGGACAAGTTTTAAAAGCAGCAATTTGGAAAATCACTGGCTCTCGATTTGCCGGCGTTCGCTGGGCGGCAAAAACCGGACAAGTTTTAGGTTGGCTGGCTGTTGCTTTGGGTCTGAGTTTATGCTTTTTAGCGCGCGAGTACGGCGGCTTGTGGATTGCGCTGATCGGCTGGTTTGGCATTCGCAATGCCACTGCTTACAGCCAAGTTACTTCGCTGCAAGAAGCCCTGCTCAAAATTAAAGCCAGCGATGCGATGAGTCGCGAGTTTCGAGTTGTAGATGCAGATTTGACTCTGCGAGAATTTGCCGATCGCTATTTGTTAGAAGTCAATCCGTTTCCATTTTACATTGCTGCGACCAACGGCCGGGATTTGGGGTTAGTGTCGATCGACGATATCCGCTTCACAGAACGCAGTCAATGGCAAGTTCAGACTTTGCACAACATTTTGAAACCCCTGGGAAAAACCCCCACAGTCTCGGAAAAAGCATCCCTCGCAGAAGTAATTAACAGCATGGAAGCCCGTCAACTCCCCCGAATCATCGTCCTCTCGCCGATTGGTTCAGTAGCGGGGACGATCGATCGGGGCGACGTGATTAAAGTTTTAGCAAAATACCTCAGACCCCAGATTTCAATGGCCGACATCAAGCGCAGCAAAGAAGAAAACAGCTATCCGCAGGGATTGCAGTTAAGTGCGATCGCCAAAACTGCACAAGAAAACTAAAAATTGGCTATCGGTAAGGGGCATCAGCGATCAGTTAAGATGTAGCATACTTTGTGACTCAGGGTTGAAACACTAAATTTTATGCCCCAATTCTTTAAGAGAATTTATCATAAATTTGCGGAGGGACTTGGGAAAAATTTAACTCATTTATTCCCCAACGCTGACTTGCAACCTGTTGCTATTATCTGGATTGTCGTGACGGGAACTCTATTGGGCGTAAGGCATTTAGGCGGGTTGCAGCCACTAGAATTAAATGCTTACGACCTCATGGTGCAGTTGCGCCCCGATCGGGGCCCTGACCCCAGGTTGCTGATAGTTGAAATCACAGATCGGGACATTAGTACTTTAAACAGATGGCCAATTTCCGATCGCGTTTTAGCAAAAGCGATCGCCGAAATAGCGCGTTTGGAACCCAGAGCTATTGGTCTCGATATAATTCGTGATATTCCCTACGAACCGGGGAGTGCAGAATTAGCAACTCAACTGAAAAACCCCAAAGTATTTCCCATTACCTTCATCGGCTCCTTAAAGTACGATCGAGTGCAGCCACCTCCCAACATACCCGAGGAGCGGGTAGGATTTAACGATTTGTATCTCGATCCCGATGGTATAGTGCGTCGCAATGTGATTTCTATTGGCGATGGTAAAAACACGTTTTATTCATTTTCCAGCCGGCTAGCTTTTGCATATTTTGATAGCCATAAAATAGAATCTAAAGCTACAGAAAATAATGAATATTTGGTAAACAAAACACTATTTTCCAAGTTACGCTCAAACTCAGGAGGTTATCAGAACATTCCTGCCCAAGGCTATCAAATATTGCTCAATTACCGCTCTGCTAAAAATATAGCAGAAACGGTGACACTAACTCAAGTTTTGGAGGGCAAAGTAGACGCCAAATTGGTAAAAGGTAAAATAGTCTTAATTGGCGTTACAGCCCCAACTGTAAAAGATATTTTTTCTACCCCTTACAGCGCTACCAAAAACGGTAATATCCCGACGCCTGGGGTATTAATTCATGCAACTGCCACCAGCCAAATTCTCAGTGCAGTTTTAGACGGCCAAGGGCTATTTTGGTATTGGGACGAATGGCAAGAAATTCTCTGGATCGCTTTGTGGAGTGCAGTGGGTGGCTGTTTAGCTTGGCGGCTAGAAAAATCGCTGACTTTGATGGGAAGTGCGATCGCAGCTTGCGGCTCATTATTCGGATTCACCTTTTTCCTCTTTATGCAACAGGGGTGGATACCTCTAATTTCCCCTGCTATGGCACTTTTAATCACCGCAGGAGTCGCAGTTACTTATAAATACGAGCAGTCGAGGCAACAGCAAGGGATTGTGATGAAATTATTAGGACAACAAACTTCACCCGCGATCGCAAATGCCTTGTGGAAAGAGCGCGTCCATCTGCTCGAATCAGGGTTATTGCCAGGGCAAAAAGTTACTGCTACGATCGTCCTCACCGACTTGCAGGGTTTTAGTACAATCTCCGAAAAACTACCGCCTGAAGTGGTAATGAGTTGGTTAAATGAGTATTTATCAGCAATGGCCCAAGAAGTCCAAGCACATCAAGGGGTAATTAATAAATTTACCGGAGATGGAATGCTGGCAGTATTTGGCGTACCCATTCCCCGCACCACTGCAGAAGAAATTGCAGAAGATGCTCGCCTTGCCGTATCTTCCACTTTAGCTATAAGTTCGCGCTTGCCAGAAATGAATCAAAATTGGCTTGATCGCGGTTTACCGACAGTAAAAATGCGAGTAGGCATCTTTACAGGGCCTGTGATGGTGGGTAGTCTGGGAGGCACAACCCGTTTAGAATATGGAGTGATCGGCGACAGCGTAAATATTGCCTCTCGCCTGGAAAGCTGCGAAAAGGATCGGCAAGAGGACACTTGCCGGATATTGATTGCAGAAGAAACCTTTCTGTATCTGGCGGACAAATTTGAGGTAGAATCTTGGGGACCTTTACCGTTAAGAGGCAGAGAACAAAAAGTTAATGTCTACCGGATTTTGGGAAGGAAAAAAAAATAAAAAGAGAGAATCTCTCCCTACAAATTTATGGAGTTAATATGAAAACAATTACTAAGTTTCTCATCAATCTGATATCAGTTGGCTCAATAGTATTGATAGCCACACTTAACATTTCTCAATTGGCAGTTGTGGGACAGCCCAAAATAAACACACCTGACCGCCCACCCAACCCTATACCGGGAGGGCCGCGCTTCATTCAGCCTACTGAAGATAGGGAGGCTCCACCCCCCACTCAACCGAGACGGCCTATACGCGGTGGCTGCGCGAGCATTAGTCAGCTAAGTCTCACAGCCTTAGTGCCTAAAAATAATATCGGACGGACTGTTTCCGACTATCCAACTTTCTTTTTCTACTTGCCTCAAACAGAGGCAGAATTAGCCGAATTTACCCTAAACGATGAAAGCGGCAAGCAGATTTATAAACAGGATCTCACAATTAGGAATTTATCAGGGGTGATCGGCGTTAGTATCCCTGCTGACAAAAATGTGCCACCCTTGGAAGTAGGCAAAAGTTACACTTGGAATTTGACAGTGATTTGCGACTCTCAAGACCGATCGAGCGATCAGATCGAAAGCGGTACTGTAAAGCGAGTTGAAATCAGTGCAGATATCCGTCGTCAATTAGATCAGGCAGAACCGCGCCAGAAAAGCGTTATTTATGCTGAAAATGGGATTTGGCAAGATGCCCTCAGCACTTTAGCTGCGGCTCGCCAAGCCAATCCTAACGATGCAGAATTAGCTGCTGATTGGGAAAGCTTGCTAGATGCAGTGACATTGGGCAAAATTGCCAAAGAGCCGATCGTTCCAACTCAGCCACAGCCATAAGCGGTACTGCATTTTAATTTAACTTTTTTGGTGGGGTTACAGCAACGGGCCAGAAAAGTTTTAATAAAAAGAAGTGTACAAGTTTTTAACTTGTATCAGTAACAGCCAAGATGGATGTTCTACAATAAAAACTATGTGTTGTGGAACGGTCATCTTGGTTGTTCCCAAAAGGCGACCGACTTTTTGACATCCCCCACAATAATTATTCCAGAAATCTCTTGTAGAACGACCATCTTGGCTGTACCCTAAAGGTGGCAGTAAAGCCCACCCCCAAATATGTAGGTTAAATGTGAAACCGCTTATTACTTGTTAATTCCAAAATATCCCGCCATTCCCGATCCGAAAGCGGCTGCACTTTCAAATCTATTTCAAAACAGCGACCAGCCGCCGCACTCAAAACATCAATTACAGTTGCAATCAAATCATCTCCCCCTTCAGATAGAGGTAATTGCACAGGAATTAATTCCTCCCCAAACACTTGAGAAAATAATTTAACATCCGGCTGCAAACGCATGGAACCGTGCTGCAAAATAGCCTCACCCCGTCGCAATTGCGCGCTACCAATTAACTTGCAGCCATCAAGTGTAACTAAATCTGCACCAGTCGCAGTACCAAAACAATTTGGATTGTGAATATAACTTCTTCCTGCTTCCCCGTATTGCAAATCCAAACCCATCGCCCTCCAACCCTCAATCAAAAACTCGCAAATAGTCTGATAAGCTTTCATACGGCTGCTTCCAAATCCCGACGCCACAACTGCATAAGTTAAATCCCCTTGGTGAAGTACGGCGCGCCCGCCGCTGGGCCTCCTCACCAACTCCACAGGCATTCCCTGCCAAGACAACTGCTGCCAAAACTCCGGCCATCGGCGCTGGTGGTAGCCCAAGGAAATCGCCGCCGGTTGCCAAGTGTAAAATCGCAGAGTTGGCGGATGTTTGCCCGCTAGATGCTGTTCCAGTAGCCATTGGTCGATCGCCATCTGCACGCTACCAGACACCGACAACAGTGGAATTAAACGCCATACAGAATTAGCCATCCGTCCCCAGTCCTGAGTTTGCACTCAATAATTCACAGAATGTTTTAAAATTAGTAACAGTTTTTTGGGCCTGTCTTCTAAGTTGGTGCAAGTTTCACGCCCGCCGGTGCTTTAGAAATAAATAGAAAAAATAATCGCAGAACCATGAGCAACAGTGTAATTGTCATTAACGACGAAAAATTTGAAACAGAAGTCCTGAAAGCTGAGCAACCAGTGCTTGCCTATTTTTGGGCGAGTTGGTGCGGGCCTTGCAAACTGATCGCGCCTTCGGTAGACTGGGTGGCGGCCAACTACAGCGATCGGCTGAAAGTGGTTAAAATGGAAATTGACCCCAATCCTAATACTGTCAAACAGTATAAAGTAGAAGGAGTTCCAGCTCTCAGGCTGTTTAAAAATGCCGAAGTAGTGCTTTCCCACGAGGGAGCTATTACTAAACAAACTTTGGTCGGTTTGCTGGACGCTCACTTATAAAGTTTGGAAATGATTCGGGAGTTTCCAACTCCCAACTCACAACTATAGCAATCGAAAAGATTTTTTAATATCTCTCTTTTCTCCTCGATATTCCTCTCTGACTCTGCGCCCTCTGCGCTCTCTGCGGTTATAAAAAAACTTTACAAAGCAGCACATAAAAATGAAAAAAAAATAATTCAGCAATGTAAGAAATATTAATATGCCCCAAAAATTAGAAAAAATATGCAATTTGCTAAACGTTTAGAGCCACTGCAATTTAATGTATTTGCCGATATGGATCGGGCAAAAGCTCAAGCTAGAACAGCGGGACAAAATGTGATTGACTTGTCTCTGGGTTCTTCGGATTTGCCGGCGGCGGCTCATATTACAGATGCGATCGCACATTCTCTGTCAGACACCAGCACCCACGGCTATTTGCTATTTAACGGCACAAGAGATTTTCGGGAAGCAGCAGCTATTTGGTACCAGCAAAAATTTGGAATTGCAGTCAATCCAGAAACAGAAGTGCTCCCGTTAATAGGTTCCCAAGAAGGCACGGCGCATATGCCTTTAGCTGTACTCAACCCTGGAGATTTTGCTTTGTTACTCGATCCGGGCTATCCTTCCCACGCGGGCGGTGTGCATTTGGCTGGTGGTCAAATTTATCCGATGCCGCTATTGGCAGAAAATGCGTTTTTGCCGATATTTGAAGATATTCCGACAGCAGTGCTGGCTGAGTCGAAGATGATGGTTTTGAGCTATCCTCACAATCCTACAACTGCGATCGCCCCGGTTGCTTTTTTTGAGAAAGCTGTGGCTTTTTGTCGGGAACATCAACTTGTTTTAGTTCACGATTTCCCTTATGTGGATTTGGTGTTTGACGATTCTGTAGGGGCGGTGCCCCCGTGCCCGCCCTCTGAGATCGAGGAAAACCGCAAATTGATGGCGCCGTCAATTTTTCAGGCCGATAGAGATAAGAGTGTGGCGATCGAGTTTTTTACACTATCCAAATCCTACAGTATGGGAGGTTTTCGAGTCGGATATGCGATCGGCAATTCCGAACTAATTGCAGCGCTGCGCCAGGTAAAAGCCGCAGTGGACTTCAACCAATATCGAGGGATTTTAAACGGAGCGATCTCCGCATTAACAGGCCCTCAAGATACCGTCAGAACCAGCGTAGAAACCTTCAGAAAACGGCGGGATGCCTTTGTAAACGCGCTACAGGGCATCGGCTGGCAAGTCCCAGTACCCCCCGCTACCATGTACGTCTGGGCGAAACTGCCGGAACCTTGGGCCAACGATTCCGTGAAATTTTGCACTCAGCTAGTACAGAGTACAGGAGTCGCAGCTTCCCCCGGTGCCGGTTTCGGGAAATCAGGAGAAGGCTACGTGCGATTTGCCTTAGTCGAGTCGCCAGCAATTTTGGAAACAGCAGTTAGAAAAATTGCTGAGTTTCTCAATTGAGCGATGTAATCTGTCTCAACTTAACCCGAAACACCCTCGTGATCTCGTTTCCGGTTGCATCGGAATAATAAAATCTAGTTTTCGACCCGCCCGTCAACAGTCAACAGTCAACAGTCAACAATAATTCCGGTGCAACCGGAATTGATATGAGACTTAAGCCCACCCGACTTGAGCTTTTAGGCAGGGGTTAAAACCCCTGCCGGACTGGGGTTTTGACGTTTTTGGACACAGGAATAAGGGCACGGCGTCTAAGTGCTTACCCGCAGATCAAGATGGATGCAATTGCTAAAATAGTGTGATTTCTACCTAAAGGAATAGATATTTGCACGCAGTATCTGTCACAATCTTTTTTAAGAAATGTTAACGTGAGACATCTTGGGAATTACCAGTTCCGCTCACCCACTCTAAAAATCCTTGAAGTGAATTCTGTCGGGGTAGCGATTGTTCCGTAGCGGCGAGCGCACACCCGAGAAAGACCACACTGCCCAAAATTGCGATCAGCGGCAAAGGCTTGCCCAGCCCAAAGTCCCGCTGAAGGCGAGCTAACGGTCTGCTCTCGCGCCGGAGCATCTTTCCCACCGTCAGTTGTTTGAGACTAAAAGGATCGCGCACAAAATGACCGCTCCAGCTAATTACCATATGAGAATGACAGTGGGGACAAGTGAATAGTCCACTGACCATCCCGACTGGGCCTACGACGCTGGAACGGTTGCAGATCGGGCAAGTGACAGAATGAGTGTTATAGGTAGGAGCGTTCATAACTGTTTTTCTTGAGTAAAAAAAACTAACAAGTAATTGGGAGCCTGTGTTAACGCCAAAGGTATAGACCTTGAGAGGCACTTTTCCTTAATTCCTAGTTTACCGCTCCGATCGGGTCGATCGGAGCTCACTGCTTGGGAAAACCTTCAACTTGCCAATCCCGCAACGAGTGCAAGTCTGGAGCACAGGTGAGATTATATTGCAAAGGAGTTACGGTTATTCTGTTGTCGCGAATAGCTTGTACGTCTGTAGGAATATCATGCGGCACCGCCGAATCGGCGATTTCTTCTACATCTTCTAACAATTCCCCAGCCAGCCAATAATAAGTTTTGCCGCGCGGATCGGTGCGCTTTTGAAATATGTCGAAATAGCGGCGAATGCCTTGACGGGCGATCGCAACTCCGGTAATTTCTGCTTGTGTGACTGCTGGTATGTTGACATTCAACAGCATCGGTTTCGCCATTGGCTGTTTTTCCAACTGTGCCAGCAAGCTGACAGCGAAATCCACCGCCGGCCCAAATTCCTGCGAAGTAAAGCTGGCGAGGCTGAAAGCAATGCTGGGAATCCCTTCCATAATTCCTTCCATTGCGGCCGAAACCGTACCCGAACAGATGATATCCGTGCCTAAATTGGGCCCGTGGTTGATACCTGAAATAACAAAATCCGGCGGTTTGTCAAGTAAAGCCCACAAAGCAAGTTTCACGCAGTCGGCGGGAGTGCCCGAACAGGCCCAAGCTTGGACTGCGGGATCAAAAATAGATTCGACAATTTCGGCGCGGATGGGTTGGTGCAGAGTAAGGCCGTGGCCGGTAGCAGAACGCTCTCTGTCGGGACAAACTACGCTCACGTCGTGGCCAGCCTCGGCGAGAGCGTTGGCGAGGCTGCGGATGCCTTGTGCAAAGATGCCGTCGTCGTTGCTAATTAAAAGTTTCATTGAAATTTTTATAAGCCTTATAACAATACTAAACTAGATTCAACTAGCGCGATCGCTCTAACATCGAATTCCCTATTACAAATTATCCGTAACTGCCGAAAATCTAAAATCTAAAATCTAAAATCTAAAATCTACAAGCTGTCGAGCCAAAATTGCGCTAAACTCAACTTGGCCCAAAACTGCCATCAATCTAAAATCTAAAATCTGTCGAGCCAAAATTGCGCTAAACTCAATTTGGCCCAAAACTGCCATCAATCTAAAATCTAAAATCTAAAATCTAAAATCAAAATGACTGTCCAGCTAAGCGACATTGAAACTCAACTAGAAACCCTCGGCCAAGAGTCCAAAAGTGCGATCGCAACTGCCAATACCCTCGATCAACTCGAACAGTTGCGCGTCGGCTATCTCGGCAAAAAAGGCCAACTCTCTCAAATTTTAGGCATGATGGGCAAACTGTCGCCAGACCAACGGCCCAAAGTAGGTGCGATCGCCAATACAGTCAAAGAAGCCCTGCAAGCCGATTTAGAAGACAAGCGCGCCGCCCTGCAAACCGCCCAAATCCAAGCAAAGTTAGCCTCAGAAACCATCGATGTCACCATGCCGGGGATTTTTCGCCCCCACGGCCGCGTTCACCCATTAAACGCAGTCATAGACCGCGCTCTCGATATCTTTGTCGGCCTCGGCTACACCGTCGCCAACGGGCCCGAAATGGAAACAGATTATTACAACTTCGAGGCGCTGAACACACCGCCAGACCACCCAGCGCGGGATATGCAAGATACATTTTACCTACCAGGCGGCAACTTGCTGCGGACTCAGACATCATCAGTGCAAATTCGCTACATGGAACAGCACAAACCGCCGATTCGGATTGTCTCTCCCGGCCGCGTTTACCGCCGCGATACTGTTGATGCTACTCACGCCGCAGTTTTCCACCAAATTGAACTTTTAGCAATTGATGAAGGTCTGACATTTACTGACTTGAAAGGCACAATTAAAGAGTTTTTGCGGCAAATGTTCGGGCAAGATTTGCCGATTCGTTTCCGCACGAGTTACTTTCCGTTTACCGAACCTTCGGCCGAAGTTGATTTGCAGTGGAACGGCAAATGGCTGGAAGTTTTGGGGTGCGGAACAGTCGATCCTAACGTTCTTAAAGGAGTCGGTTTAGACCCAGAAAAATATACTGGGTTTGCTGCAGGTTTTGGGGTCGAGCGGTTCGCAATGGTACTTTATGAAATCGACGACATTCGCCGGGTTTATGCTAGCGATTTGCGTTTTTTGCGGCAATTTTAAAGCATGGTTTGGGGTCGGTTCTACAAACCCTCTAGAGATTTTGCTTAAGCTACATCAATTTTTCAGTTTCAAGTAAGTAAGTACAAATAAACATTACTTGGGGAGAGGGCGGGTTCTGCAACGATGACTCGCCCTTACTGTAGATAAGCGCTAAAGCTGCACCTACAAGCCCCCGCAAGATATTATTGTTTTTTTTGCGCTTACCTACTTATTTATTGTCTACTTCCCAAAAACACCCTTGATGCTGTCAACAGCGCTCTCGACAGCATTCTTGGTATTATCTACTGCTTTCTGAGTCCGAGCTGAATCTTCCGATGCTCTTTTCTCAATTGTGGCCGCATCTTTCTTAGCTTTGCGCTCTACTACACTACCATCCTCCGATGATCGATCGACTTTAGCAGCATTTGTCTTGGCAGTTTCCTTAACTTTATCTTCTGTATCTCGGATGAAGTTCTTGGCTCGTCCAGCATCTTTGCTGGCTTTTTCTTGAACCGCATCGCCCGCATCTGCTGCTGCGATCAAGTTTACAGCAGGAGAGGCCATTGCTGCGGTGTTGGAGAAGAACGCACCAGACCAGACGAAAGCCATCGCAGACACGCAAAGCACAGTTGTAGCCATCAAGCGCCCTAAAGTCGAAAGCCGTTTCGTAAAATAATTCAGTTTCATAGAATACAAAAGGAGATGTGACCTTCTATTTTTACTCGATTTGAGCGATCGGCGTAACCGTTCTCTAGATAGAGGTTATCCGCCGGCCATCGGTTAAAAAAGTTCAGTCTTTTGATAGATTCAAGCAAGGAATGTCAGTCACTTTTAGATTTTAGATTTTAGATTTTAGAGTTGACTCCCCAGCCGCCATTTGGAAGGTTGAACTTTGGTGAGTCGATTAAAAATTAAAGATTACACAATTGACTCCCCAGCCGGAGCGCTGATCCGCGCGCTTAAGTAGGTAGGCGGAAAAAATTATGTTTATGTAAAGAAACATTAACTAGCGTGATTCAAGTTAAATTTAACACATTGTTTACGGTCAGTAAGTAGGTGCACATAAACTTTAGTATGTCACTGACTATCAAGCTATCATCAATCGGGCGATTGTTTGCATAAAATATCGCTTCTAAAGAGCGTTTCACGGAGTGAATCTCGCTTCGGACTACATAGATATTTTGCCGCTGATCTCATCTACTGTAGTTTAGACTAACCAAAGATGAGAACGGTGGCAAAAGAAGAACTAGAGCCACCGCGCCAGGAGAGAATGAGG